>JANPAM010000117.1:0-12282 GCA_031429915.1 Sphingomonadales bacterium
TAAAGCCATGACATGGCTGACCCAGCTTAATGACCATTTATGTCGCTCTTACAATTTGCAAATCCTGGACCCATAAGCGTTAAATCAGCGTCGGTCGGTCAGCGCCCTGACGACAAATTCTCCACCCATCCGTAAGCCGACGGGATCAACGCTATGTCCTACCCCAGATGAAACATGTGCTGTCACATCTACGCCGAGGTGCTCAAGTTGCGCTTTAGCCGCGTGCAGCGCAGCGACGGGCACGACTGGGTCTGCCGAGCCGTGGACTAGCAGTACCGGTGGTCTGGTGATCGGCAGGTGGGCAAGCTCATGCTCGCCGGTCAGCATCCCGGAGTAGCCGACGATCGCGGCAACCTTACGCGGCCTACGTAGTCCGACATGAAGAGCCATCATCGTTCCCTGACTGAATCCAATGATGGCGAGGTTTGCTTCTGTCAGCCCGTATTGTCGGAGTTTTCGCTCAATGAATGCATCTATCGCTGGTGCGGCGCTTGCTGCACCTGATGCCAAGGATTGCGGCGTAAACGCCGACAGCGGCCACCACTGATATCCAGAGGAGAGATTGCTTAATCGTCGGGGCGCATTAGGTGCCAGAAAAAGAGCATCCGGCAGATCGCGTTGCCAATGCGGAGCCAGTGCAATCAGATCAGCGCCGTTGGAACCATAGCCATGGAGAAGCAGCACAATCTGTTGGGGGCTGCCGCCGGACAATGGTTGCAGGCTCGATCCATTTACAATTTTTGACAAGATATCGGCTCAATTTAAAAAAATGCAGATGCTCGCGCATCCTGAGGTTGCATATAATGGTTAGGTTGGCATCATCTAGATGATTTGGGAGTTTATGCCTCGACTTAGCGGCTTGTCTGCTTTTGAACGCAATGGACCGCAAAGCTTAGTTCGATTCAGCGCACACCCGCTTTAGATGTACTCAAGGTGGCATCTTGCATGGATGTACGATCCCGAGCGACAGCGGCTCTCAACTTTTTTCTGGGGGCCGTACTGCCGGAACTAACCAGCAACCATTTCGTGTGCTGGTTAGCCAATCAACATGTCGGGTCCGCTAGTTCAATCGACAAGCCGCTTCGTCGCGTAGGTATATTCGAGCGCAAAACGACGGGCGGACTCCTTAAGATTTGCGGCTGCCGAGTGGCCGCCGTCGATATTTTCGTAATAATAATAAGGCTGGCCGAGTGCATTCAGGCGGGCTGCTGCCTTTCGACCATGAGCGGGATGAACTCGGTCATCTTTAGTTGAGGTGAGGAAGAAAGGCGTCGGAAAGGTCTTGCCCACATCGAGCTTCTGATAAGGCGAATATCCGGTAATCCAGTTCCGCTGCTCTGCAATTTCAGGGTCGCCATATTCACCAATCCACGACGCTCCAGCGCCGAGCTTATGGTAGCGAAGCATGTCGAACAAAGGAACCTGTACGATGGCAGCATTGAAAAGTTCGGGCCGCTGGGTGATGGCAGTGCCAACGAGGAGGCCGCCTTGGCTACCGCCTACGACGCCAAGGCGGCGCGGGCTTGTGATCTTTCGAGCAATAAGGTCTTCGGCGACAGCAATGAAATCGTCCCAAGTCCGCTGCTTGTTGGCGCCTTGGGCGGTCTGGTGCCAGCTCGGCCCAAACTCGCCGCCACCGCGCAAATTGGCGACAACGTAAGCATTGCCATTCTCAATCCACAGCTTACCCGTCGTGTTGAGATAGCCGGGCAGTTGCGATATCTGAAAACCGCCATAGCCATTCAGAAGCGTCGGCGTCGAACCATCGAACTTCATACCCTTTGGACGGACGACGAAGTAGGGCACTTTAACGCCGTCCTTCGAAGTCGCCTCGAACTGTTCGATAACGTGCCTCGTGGCGTCGAAACGAGATGGCGAGGTTTTCAGCGTCTCCAGTTTTCCGGTAGAAGCATCCTCGTGCCAAAGCGTCGTTGGGGTCAGAAAGTCAGTTACGCTGAACATCGCCTGGTTATCGTGAGTAGAGGCTGCTGCGAGATTGATTGTTGAGTTTTTGGGTAGTGCGACCGGAGTTCGCTTCCAGGCACCGCCAACATAATCATAAACGAAGGCCTGCCCGCGGACATTGTCGAGAAGCGTGACGAGAAGCTTATCCTTGGTTGGTGCAAAGCCGCGCAGGGTCTGACGCGGGCCGGGCTGGAAGACAAGCGCGGGGCGTGCGTTCAGTGGATCGCGCTTCCAGGCAGCGAGATCGTAGGAAACGAGCGAATCAGACTTGAAGTTGAGGCCCGGCGCAGGGGTCCAGTCCTCGCGAAGCGCGACAAGCAGGCGCCCATCGACGATCCCGACCGGCGCCGATTTGCGCGGCAGAGGAAGCTTGACCGATCCCTTGGGCGTCAGCAGCACGTATTCGCTTTCGAAGAAGCTGATGCCTCGAGCGGCTCCCATGCCATGCACTTTCCCTGTGCTGTCCCGGAGGACGAACGGAGATGCGCGAACGTCATCCGGCGAGCCGCGAAACACCTCACGCGCTTGGTCTAAGCTCTGGCCACGCTTCAATTCTTTTACGATGAAGGGATAGCCGGACTTGGTCAGACTCCCGTCGCCCCAATCGCGCGCGACCAGCAAGGTGTCGGCATCGACCCATGCGACGCTTTGCTTCGCCTCTGGAAGATCAAACCCGCCGACGACAAACTTCTTATCCACCATGTCAAATTCGCGAATGACGTTAGCGTCTTTGCCGCCATCCGAAAGAACGACAAGGCAGCGGCGCTCAGCAGGTGGCAGACAGTTCGCACCCTGATAAACCCAGTTGGCATTCTCCGCTTTAGCAATCGCGTCGATATCGAGCACTGGCTCCCACTTTGGTTCGGCGGTGCGGTAGCTGGCGAGGTTCGTGCGGCGAAGAATTCCGCGCACATGCTCTTGGTCTTGCCAGAAATTATAGAGCCCATCTGGACGAAAGCTGACAAAGGGGATGCGGTCCTTTGCCTGAAGGATTTCGAGTGCCTGCGCTTCGAACTGGCTGTAGCGCGGATCCAGCTGAAGGACTCCAAGCGTTTTGTCGTTCTCGCCCCGCGCCCAAGTAAGCGCTCGCTCGCCTTCGATGTCCTCAAGCCAAGTGAAAGGATCGGCGTCCGGCGATACCTGGGCACTCAACGTTGAGCTTAGGAAAACTGTCGCAAACAGGCCTGCAACACAACTTGCGTACCGCTTCATTATCTTTCCCCTCGGTTTAAGACTGCAGACTATTACTGACTTCGTAGCAATCTAATTACCCGGCGGCAATCCGCCCGCGCAATCGGAGGTGGTGGTTAGCTGGAGCCTAGTTCTGAGTGGCTTCTGACATGCTTGGGAAACGTCGCCCAGACGTCTAACGCCGCGCAGGTTTGTCAAGCATCTCCCAACTATGAGCTGCTGCTGCTGCCGGCTCCACAATCTAGGCTGCGACAGCAGGACCTCTGCCTCTTTTTGTCATGATGACCACGCCATAGCCTTTGGCTGCGCGCCCAATGGCGTGACTGGGGAACCCCCAACTTTGCGCCACCGTGCGCAAAATACCCTCCTTCGCCTTTCCGAGTTATTTCGAAGCTAACTGCATATGATCACACGCCAACATGCCGCGAAACGACTAGTGGCCTTGTCGCATCAGTTATCGGTCTGGCGGAAGTTTTACGTGGGAGCGGTACCAAACCGCTAGGTTTGAAGCCGAACAATCGCATTAAACGACGGATGGCAAACGAACCGGAGCCTCCATCCCGAAAAATAGACACATAAGCCTAAGTGGCTTACTGCGCGCCTCGCGACCGATAAATATTTGACTCGGCCGCACTAATATCCGTTTCTGTTTACTTATTTGTAAATACCGAGAACCGCGATGGAGATAGAACACTTCATCGCAGCTGGCGTGCATGACATAGCCAGAATAGAAATAACCGCAAATTTCGCGGAGCTATAGATCCCGGCGCTAATTTTGCGTATGCCACGCGAGCGCTTTTGTTATTTGGACGTCACGCACATGGAACAACTCGTTTTCGAAGGGTCATTATCGGAATGAAACCGTTTGGTTGTCTTGCAGTTGCTGCGGTGTTAGCTTTCATACCCCAGTATAGCGCAGCGGAGTCATCAGAACGTGTCATATGGGAAGCTCAGGCCCAGCGAGTAAGCATATCACGCGATGATTGGGGTATAGCCCATGTTCATGGGCGCAGCGACGCTGATGCGGTATTTGGTATGATTTATGCCCAGGCCGAGGATGATTTCAACCGAATTGAAACGAATTACCTAACGGCGCTCGGGCGCATGGCGGAAGCTGAGGGCGAGACAGCTATTTGGCAAGACTTGCGGGCGCGGCTGTATAATGACCCAGGTAAATTGAAATCCCAATATACGGCTAGCCCGGAATGGCTCAGGTCGTTGATGACAGCGTGGGCTGATGGCCTTAACTATTATTTGGCGACGCACCCTCAAGTCAAACCTAAGGTCATTATGAAATTTGAGCCGTGGATGGCCCTCAGCTTCACTGAAGGTAGCATTGGCGGCGATATAGGAAGTATTGCGCTTGGCGAGCTCCAGGCGATGTATGACAAGCCAAACAGTAAACCTTTAGTGTTTGGCAATATCGACCCTGAACCACGGGGATCAAATGGTTTTGCTATTGCTCCGCAACGCACTGCCAGCGGAAAGGCACTCTTGTGGATCAACCCTCATACCAGCTTCTTTTTCCGGTCCGAACTCCAGATGTCGAGCGACGATGGCCTTAACGCTTATGGTGCAGCGACGTGGGGACAATTCTTCATATATCAGGGTTTCAACGCGACCTCTGGATGGATGCATACGTCAAGTGGAGTGGATGTTGTCGATCAGTTTCAGGTCAATATCAGACAATGGCCCGACGGCTCGATTACTTATCGATATGGTGGAACGGATCGGCCCATAAAAAGTTCGACCGTTACCGTTTCTTATCGCACCAATGACGGTAACTTGGCCCATCGCAGTTTCACCACCTATGCCACGCATCACGGGCCGATCGTCGGCAAGAAGGATGGTAAGTGGACCGCATTTGCGATGATGGACAAGCCGATTGCGGCTTTGGAACAAAGTTTTCTACGAACCAAGGCACGTGATTACAACGAATATATGAAGGTTGCGGCGCGGAAGGCTAACTCATCAAACAATACCATTTTTGCTGATTCCAAAGGTAATATTGCCTATCTTCATCCGCAGTTTATTCCGCTGCGGGATGATCGATTTGATTACACCAAGCCGGTTGATGGCAGTAATCCGATGACTGATTGGAAGGGACTTACACAACTCCACAAAATACCGCAGCTTCTCAATCCGGCAAATGGGTGGATTCAAAATACGAATAACTGGCCTTGGTCTGCGGCCGGTAAAAACAGCCAAAATGCTTCTGATTTCCCGCGGTATATGGACACTAAGGGCGAAAATCCGCGGGGTGAAAACTCCGTAAGGCTGCTACATAAAGCAACGGACCTCACTCCTGACGCACTTACGGCACTTGCATTCGATAGTTATCAGCCAGCGTTTGAAAGATTGATCCCGAGTTTGGTCAGTGCCTGGACGGCGTTACCGGCTGGCGACGCGCGGCGGACAAAACTTGCAGGTCCAATAGAAGCGCTTGGTGCGTGGGATTATCGTTGGGGGGCTGGATCAGTACCAAACACATTAGCTAATTTTTGGGCTGAGGAACTTAGAGCTTGGGCAAGTTTCGAGCACCAAAATATCAGCAAAAATATTTACAAAGACATGGCCGCGGCGTCTGACGAAATGAAGCTTGAGCTGCTTGAGAAAGTCGTGGATCGCCTCCAAGTGGATTTGGGCGGCTGGAATATCCCGTGGGGTCAGGTGAATCGTTATCAGCGCCGGACAGGGGCAATACAACAGATTTTCTCAGATGCAGCACCAAGCATTGCCATCCCGTTCAGCTCTGCACTCTGGGGTTCGCTCGCATCCTTCGGCGCCAAAGCTTATCCAGGTACGAGCAAATGGTATGGCACTAGCGGAAACAGTTTTCTAGCGGTGGTAGAGTTTGGTGACCGCGTTAAAGCTAAAGCCGTTAGCATAGGGGGAGAAAGCGGTGATCCGAAATCTCCGCATTTCAACGATCAGGCTAAACTCTATTCTGAGGGCAAGTTGAGGCCGGTGTATTTCTATCCCAGCGAGCTAGAGGGCCATGTTAAACGGGCCTACCGGCCGGGGCAATGACCACTCGCTAGGACGAACTTGGGAAAGTTAGATAAAATTGCGCGTTAGTGACATAGTGGTGAGATTACCAACCGGAAGGAGTTTTTGTATGAAGCGTCCAAATGCCGTCCTTGCCACTTTGCCCTTCCTATTATGTACCTGTGCCCTAATACCAATGACTATACGTTTGATAATCGTGGGTCTCGTCACGACCCTGAGCGTAGCTACCCCACTTCATGCAGACGACAAGCTGCTGCCAGTCGTTGCCGGTAAGGAAGATGGCAAGATTGTCCTGACAGTGCCCCTGCCCAATGCTGATGGCATTGCCGCGCGTTACCTCTACATCGCTCAAATCGAGACCGGCGTTGGCGCATCAGCGGCAGGTGGCCCCCTAGACCGGGGCGCTCCACTTCAAAACGGAATTATTCGCTTCCGCCGTGCGGGCGGTAAGGTCCTTGCCGAGCTGGAGAACACCACTTTCGTCGCTACCACCGGTCCGGCAGCACAAAAGGCGTCGGTCGCTAACAGCTTTTCCAACGCAACGCTGTGGGTTGGCGAAATTGCCGCCACCAATAAGGATGGCAGCTTCAGCTTCGACTTCGCCCCGTTCCTGGCGATGGATCACTTTGGTTTTGCACAAGGCCTCGGCGAGGGTTATGCGCTGATCGCTAACCGGTCTGTCGCGGACCCAGGTAAAGTGCGCACCTTCCCTGACAATGTTGAGTTTTCCGCGCTGCTCAGCTTCGCGACGGCCAAACCCTCGCTTGCCCTGCGCCAGGTCTCGCCGACCGGAACAGACCTCGCCTTGTGGGTCCAACATTCGCTAGTGCGGCTACCGGCCGACCCTATGCCATTGAGACAGGATCCGTACGATTTCGCCTTAAACGTACCACAGTACGATTTCTCAACCCAGCTCGGTCGCACGATGTTACGGAAGGTGGCACGGCGGCATCGGCTAGAGAAGGTCGATCCTGCCGCAAAGCGATCGCGGGTCGTCAAGCCGATCGTCTATTATGTTGACCCCGGGGCACCCGAAGCGATCCGTAGTGCACTGATCGACGGGGTGAACTGGTGGGCTCAGGCGTTCGACGAGGCAGGCTATATCGATGCCTTTCGGGCGGAAGAACTGCCGGCTGAGATCGACCCGCTCGACATGCGCTACAATGTAGTCAACTGGGTCAACCGCGCAACCCGAGGGTGGGCTTACGGATCGAGTATCGTAGACCCGCGAACCGGAGAGATCCTTAAAGGCAGCGTAATGCTCGACTCTCAGCGAGCGCAGCAAGACGTGTTGATTTTCCAGGCGCTGGTTGGCGCAGGACTTTCAGGCAGTGGCGATCCGAGCGACCCGATTGCAGCTGCGCTCGCCCGCATCCGCCAGCTTGG
This sequence comes from Sphingomonadales bacterium, assembly GCA_031429915.1. Classification (GTDB taxonomy): domain Bacteria; phylum Pseudomonadota; class Alphaproteobacteria; order Sphingomonadales; family Sphingomonadaceae; genus Sphingorhabdus_B. Next base: position 7,552 of record JANPAM010000117.1, read on the forward strand.
CGCCCATGAGGTCGGCCACTCCATCGGTTTGGCGCACAACTTCGCTGGTAGCGCGCAGGGTCGATATTCGGTGATGGATTACCCTGCGCCGCGGATCACGTTAAACGGCGGCAAGATCGACCTTAGCGATGCCTATGGTGTGGGGATTGGCGAATGGGACAAGTTCGTGATCCGCTATCTTTATGCGCCGACCGACGCTGACGCTCGCCAGCTTGCGCAGGACGCGCGGGCAAAGGGTATGAAATTCGTTTCAGACAATGACTCCCGCCCGATCTCTACCGGTAATCCCGAAGGTGGGCTGTGGGACGACTTTGCCGACCCAGTCGCCGAATTGGCACGCGTGATGACCGTGAGGCAGGCCGCACTAGCGCGCTTCGATGTCGACGCAATCCCAAGCGGACAGGACATGGCGAGCCTGCGCCGCGCGTTTGTTCCGATCTGGCTGCTTCATCGGTTTCAGGTCGAAGCTACCGCGAAGTCACTCGGAGGATTTGCCAGTCCGACCGCCCTGGCCGGGGATAACGCAGCGGTTGCCTCCGTACCGGCCCGGCAACAAGACGCGGCCCTCGACGCGCTGATGGCTGCGCTTTCGATCGAGGCGCTCACGCTGCCGACGCGACTCCAACCGTTGCTGTCGTTTGCTCAAGGCGACGACGGGGATTACGCCACGCAAATTGAGATTATGCCGACTGCGGGGGGACCCGTTTTCGACAGTCTTCGCGCGACCGAAGTCGCGGCCGTCCACGTACTCGACAGCCTGCTCGATCCGCAGCGGCTCAATCGGCTTGACATGCAGCACGCCACTGATCCGACAAACCCTTCAGTGGGCACAGTGTTCTCTCGGCTACTTGAGCATGCCGATAATGTCGCCAGTCACAGTGCGGTGGGACGGCGTATCGCCACGACAATTACACTAAAGCTTGCGAGGACATCACGGGACCCAATGCTGGGTCGCTCAATCGGATTTCAGCTGGAAGGCAAGCTCGCAAGCTGGTCGAAGCGGCTTACCAATACGGCCAAAACCCGAGACGAAGGCGACTGGCGCCGGGGTTTGGGCGCACTGTTGGCTGACCACCAAGCGCTGGGAAGGACCTTGGCTGATCGCAAGCTGCTCCCGGAGGTACCCCCAGGGATGCCGATAGGGTGACTGGTATCGAAGTCTGGTTATCCATCAGTCTAGGATAGCGCGGCTGTGAGCCTATTTTCAGCCATCCAGCCCTGTTGCGACTAGCGAACGAGGGTGCCTTCAGCCAAGCAGATCTCATGGCTGTATTTGGCACTTGGATCGACGAAACTGGTACGTTGATGGTAGACCTGCACTTCGCTCTTATGGACCAAGTCGAAAAACGCGTGTGGATCTCTGAAACTATTACTGGTGTCGGTCCTGTCGACGTTGCCGGTCTTACATTGCAATTCTAGCTAAATTATTTGGAATTCCAGCAGCGTAAAACGAGCCGGCCCTGTGCTGTAAACTCCGTGGGCTCGGCCGGTCGGACCGCCGAAAGCGATGCCGATCTGACTTGTTTGAGCCAGTGCCTCACGAAAATAGTGAAGATTGGCACCTGCAGGTTTGCCCATGACTGAGATCCAAGTGGGATCGGCAAGATCGACGACGATCTCATGCTCTCCCGGAGATAATTTCCGGACAGATTGTTCAGGGACGTACCAGCGGTAATATTCGAACTTACGCTTGGCGCTCCAGTTATCTCCGCGCCGTTGAAAATATAGCGACACCGTGGCGGGCTGACCGGGGCTTTCTTGGGGCTCAAATCGAACGCCACGGCCTGCATCGATCCGGTAGCGCATAATTATCTTTGATGCGTTTATGAGCGCCCCAGAATTGTATGTGATCGCATGCACATGACCCGCCTCACGGGTGGGATACGGAAATGCAAACGACCAGCCTTGCTTTTTAGCAGGTGTTGGCTTCAATGGCATACCAACTGAATAATTTACGCCCCGAACATCAGGCCCGATTTCCCAATTGGCCGCATCTTCAACGGCTGTGGTTGAAGCAAGACTCACAGACGCAATTGCCGCTGCGAGTCCAAAAATCCCTAAAGCAGTTTGATAACGCATATCATCTCCGTCCGTGGGAAACTATATGCCAGGCCTTGAATGAGGCTTCGATGAACGAGTGAACGCCTTGCAAATGTTTTGTCCTGCTTAATCATCGCTGATCAAAGTAGCGACCGCATCCCCTGTTGACCCATCAACCGGTCTTTTGGTGGTCAGGGCGGCACATTGCGTACTCGATTGTTCCACTGTCAGCATCGGACCAGCGGCTTTCACCCGAATTCGGTCTCTTATAAAGCAGGTGAACGGAGGGCCGCTTTTAAGATGCCTAAGTGAGACAAAAAATGTCCGTTTTGTAAGCGATGGCTGTCGACAGGACATGAGACAATGAATGCTTTTATTGGATGAGTGAAAGCGTCCCGCCGTTGAGTGTGATCCGGAAGTTCATCGCTGTGCTTGTAAATCACCGCGTCAATAAAATACGTCTCTTGGATAGCGTGCAATACTCCATGCATATGTCTTCTCCCACGCGCGAGATGCTGATTTTTGGAATTTCCGGTATGGTCTTTGCAAACTATATCCAATAGGATTCCATGATAAAGAAGTGATATGGAGGCGAATATGAATACAAATGCACCCGCAATGACACTAAACTTCTTCAAGCTCGTTGTGCGCGATTTGCCGGCGATGCTCGATTTTTATGAGCGCGCTTTCGGCTTCACCGTCGCGCGCAAATTTGTATCGCCGCTGATGGAGGAAGCAATCCTTACGTTGCCGGGTGCCGATGGCCGGTTCAGTCTGGTGCTCTATCACTGGAAAGACGGTCGCGAGATTGTCGTTGGCAACGGGCATGGTCCGGTCGGGCTGCATACAGCTGATGTCGACGCTGCGTTCGAACACGCCGTCGCCCAAGGTGCGACCGCTACGGTCAAGCCGTTTGCCTTTCCCGGCGCACGCATTGCTTTTGTCCGCGACCCAGAGGGGCATGAGGTTGAGTTGATCAACATGGCCGCTGCTGCATGAGTGACTCGAAGAAGCCCCGCGAAATACCAACGCCGGAAAAGCTGGTCTACCAAATTCAAAAGCTGCTCAATGTCGAGACGATTGATCTCGATTTATATCGGGGCATGGCGATACCCGGTGGCACAGGCCGGGTTTTCGGCGGGCAGGTGATCGGGCAGGCGTTGATGGCGGCCTGCAATACTGTCGATGATACTCGCCAGCCGCATTCGCTTCATGCCTATTTCCTACGCGCAGGCGACAACACCCGACCCATTATTTACCGCGTCGTCCGTGACTATGACGGCGGCAGCTTTACCAACCGCCGCGTTATTGCCACGCAGAACGGCCAACCGATATTGAATATGGCAGCGTCCTTTCAGGTGGCTGAAGCAGGTATGGAGCACAGCACACTGATGCCCGACGTGCCGCCGCCGGAAGATTTGAAAACCGAACAGGAACATTTGCTCGCCAACAAGGACAAGCTGCCCGAGATGCTGGTGCGTCACATGTCACGCCCGCGCCCAGTAGAAATGCGTCCGGTTCAATCGCGCAGCGGCCTATTTGGTGTAAAGCGTGATCCGGTAAATCAGATATGGGTCCGGCTGGTAGCGCCGCTTGAGGGCGCGAGTCAGGCGATGCAGCGTTCGATCCTCGCGCATCTTTCCGACATGGGGTTGTTGTCTACTTGCGCGTTGCCGCACGGCGTCGACTGGTTCACCCCAAGCTTCCAGTCGGCTAGCCTCGATCACACAATCTGGTTTCACGAAGACGTGAAGGCCGATGAATGGATGCTCTATTCGATGGACAGTCCGTGGGGCGGTCATGCGCGCGGGTTGAACCGGGGAATGATTTTTGCGCGCGACGGGCGGCTGATTGCAAGTACCGCTCAAGAGGGGCTGATGCGGATGCGCAAGGGATAAGGTCTAGCTTTAACCTATTTAGCCTACGCGTACACTTGCGCCGCCATCGACTGGCAACAACACCCCGGTAATGAACTTTGCCTCATCAGACGCGAGAAACAGCGCCGCGTTGGCGGTGTCCCACGCCGTTCCCATTCCGCCCTTTAACGGTACCAATTTGCCGCGGATCTCGCGTTGTTCGTCGAGGCTTTTGCCGTCGCGCTCGGCGGTCCCGCCAACGCCCATGGGAGTGTCCATCAACCCCGGCAAGATCGCGTTGCAGCGAACACCCTTTGATGCCGAACCTTGCGCCGTCGCGGTGGTCAGCCGGTTCAATGCAGCTTTGGATATCTCGTAAGAAATCATGTTTGCGCCAGCGATCGAGGCGAGCGACGAGATGTTGATTATCGATCCAGCATTGGCCTCGCGCATCGGTGCCAGCGCGGCGCGGATCAACCGGCGCGCACCAGTGAAATTGATTTCGAACACTCGCTCGAATGATTCGTCGGTGCAGCGGTGCGAAGGCCCGTCGCCGGCTGCGCCAACGCCTACATTGTTCACCAAAATGTCGATCCTGCCCCAGCGCTCTATGGCGGCAGCCACGATTTCCTCGACATCTGCCAGCTTGGTAATGTCTGCAATATGGGAAAACGCCGTGCCCCCGTCCGCCGATATAATCGCGACGGTTTCTTCGGCACGCTCGGCCAAACGGTCTACGCACATCACTTCGGCACCGTGCCGCGCAAAGGTCAGTGCGATGGCGCGGCCGTTACCAATCGTCTCACCCGGGGTCTGCCCAGCGCCAACGATGATT
>JANPAM010000118.1:0-2745 GCA_031429915.1 Sphingomonadales bacterium
TTCATGTCATAAATGGCGTCTCGATACCAAAATGAGGTCGCATAACATGGGGCAGGTTGCACCAAATAATAATGATGACGTAGATCTCCGCAGAGCGGCACGCCACCGCGCTGACCATAAGGTCATTGCCGAAAACAAGGCACATGGTGACCAGACGATCCATATCGTCAACATCTCGGCACATGGTTTTATGATCGACGATAATGCGGTGTATGAACGTGGGGACCGAGTTGAGTTGCGGTTGCCCGCAATCGGTCGGTTGGAAGCTCTGGTTATCTGGACCGTTGAAAAGCGAGCCGGATTTCAGTTTGAACGAGTCGTTCGTCTGCCCGACTTTTTGGCGCTATTGGATCATATCGGCCCAAGGCACCGCTAACCTCCGCGCAACGTCGCAATTCCGGCGTCGCGCTCGAACAAGTATAACGCCATTCTGGCAGCCTCGCCTCGCGACCCGGCGAGGCCCCCGTCACGATCGAGAAGCAATCTTGCATCGTCGGCTGCAACGCCGATCAGTTCGCGCACCTGTTCGGGTGTAGCGACCCGGAACGGGCTTTCGCCTGACTGGCGTGTACCTAGCATCTCGCCTGCACCGCGCAGCTTCAGGTCTTCTTCGGCAATACGGAACCCGTCGTTGCTTTCTCGCATAAGCGCGAGTCGCGCGCGCGCAGTTTCGCCGATTTGCGGACTTCGAACGAGCAAGCAGACCGATTTTTCAGCCCCACGCCCTACCCTGCCGCGTAATTGGTGCAGCTGTGCAAGGCCGAAGCGGTCTGCGGCCTCGACAATCATCAGGCTTGCATTGGGTACATCAACGCCGACTTCGATGACCGTCGTAGCCACCAACAACCGCGTATTGCCGCTGATGAAACGTTCCATCACCGCATCTTTTTCCGGCCCGCGCATCCGGCCATGCACCACCGCCACCTGATCGCCGAATCGAAGCTTCAGCATTTCGGCGCGTTGCTCGGCGGCGGCGAGATCGCTGTTCTCGCTTTCCTCGACCAAAGGGCATACCCAAAATGCCTGTTTGTCCGAAGCCAAATGTCGAGCGACACCGTCAATAATCTCGGGCAACCGCTCTTGCGAAATCACTCTCGTCTCCACCGGAGTCCGCCCGGGGGGCAGTTCGTCCAGTATCGAACTGTCCATCTCACCATAAGCCGCGAGTGCAAGGCTGCGCGGTATCGGCGTAGCGGTCATAACGAGCAAATGCGGCACACCCCTGCCCTTGCGTGAAAGCATCAACCGCTGCGAAACACCGAAACGGTGCTGTTCGTCGATCACCGCAACCGCCAATGCTTTATAGTTCACGGCCTCCTGAAAAATCGCGTGCGTGCCGACGAGGATATGGATCGAGCCATCAGCCAGCCCCATCAAAGTCGCTTCCCGCAGTTTACCTTTTTCCCTACCTGTCAGGATCGCCACATTGACCGGCAGGCCAGAGAGCAATTTCTGCAGGCTGGCGAAATGCTGTCGCGCCAAAATTTCGGTCGGTGCCAGCATCGCCCCCTGCATCCCCGATTCGACCCCGCGGAGCAGCGCCATGACGGCCACCATCGTTTTGCCTGCGCCGACATCGCCTTGCAGCAAACGCAACATCGGTCGCGATTGCGTCAGGTCGCCTTCGATTTCACCGATGGTTCGCTTTTGCGCGCCGGTCAGCGCGAAGGGCAGTTGCAACCGGTCTACTAACGAACCATCGCCGCCCACCGGTACCGCGCTTCGCTTGTCCATCGCCGCACGGATCAACCGCATTGCCAACTGGTTCGACAACAGCTCATCATACGCTAACCGGTCACGCGCCGCTTGGTCGTCCTTGCGGTGAACGGTATGGAGCGAATCGGCCCATGATGCCCAACCACGCGCAGCTAACAGGCTCGGCTCGATCCATTCTGGCAGCACTGGAATATGCTCCAGCACCGACGCCGCCAGTTGACCCATCCGCCGGTTAGTCAGTCCTTCGGACAGCGGATAGACCGGCTCGGCCAAACCCGGCGCGCCGGCTTCCCCTACCCCTACGACATGGTCAGGATGCACCATCTGCAGTTCGTCGCCGTACCGTTCGAGCTTACCCGAGATGATCCGTTCTTCGCCGATCGGCAATTGCTTCTTCGCCCACCCGCCGTTGCGGCCGAAGAATGTCAGCGTGATGTAGCTGCCCTCAGCATCGGCGGCGTAAATCCTGAGCGGCGCGCGCGAACTCCCGCTGCTACGCTGGTCCATGACGATGACCCGGACGATGATATTCTCGCCGACATCGGCAACATCGAGCCGGGTCACTGCCTTCCGGTAAGTCCAACTCGCTGGCAAATGATAGGCAACGTCCTTCGCCCGCAGCAACCCCAAACGGTCAAGCGGCTTGGCGAGCGCAGGACCGACGCCCTTCATCGCGCTGACTTCTGCAAATAACGGATTGAGTATATCGGGACGCATGGTTAGGACCGGATGTAATGCTAGCTCGTAGTAGATGCCAGCAATTACAGGCCATCCCAGCCCCGTTCGCATCGAGCATAGTCGAGATGCCGTGAGGTCCGGCACCACCGATGGGTGTCTCGACTGCGCTCGACACGAACGGGTTTTGAGTAAACCGCTATTGGAAGAGCCGAATGGACACCGACCCTTATCTTCGAAAACTGCATTTCCGTGCGCACCACCGTGGCACACGGGAGGCGGATGCTATGGTTGGCGGGTTTTTCGACCGTTATTCGAGCGACTGGGATGCCGATGAATATGAATGGTTCGAAC
>JANPAM010000119.1:0-1509 GCA_031429915.1 Sphingomonadales bacterium
ATGACGGAAATCGCCACCACTCGCCGCGTCCGTGACATTCTCGCCCAAGTGAAGCCGTTGGCGGTCGAGTATTATAAGCTCACTGGCAAGCCGCTTGGTGTGACAGGCGAAGTCGCAGAATATGTTGCGGCCGAACTGCTAAGCCTTGAACTGGCGCCGCCGCGCACCAAAGGATATGACGCGATCCGGCAAACGACCGAAGGGCCGCACCGCATCCAGATAAAGGGGCGCGCCTACAGCAATACCGCCAATGCCAGCCAAAGGTTGGGCACGATCAAGAAGGACTCGGAGTGCGATTTCGTGCTCCTGGTTCTGCTCGATAGCCAAACGCTTCAACCGCGCGAGATGTGGGAAGCGCCTTACTCCGCCGTTAAGACCCGACTGAATGTGCCTGGGTCAAAAAGCCGCGATCGAGGCGCGTTGGGAGTTCAAGAATTCAAGAAGCTGGCAGCAAAAATCTGGCCGAAGTAGTCCGCCTGCCTGGCGCGTTGCCATCAATAGAGGCCGAGTATCTATCAAGCATCGTTAGACTGGATGCGCCTCACCAAAATGGATGGTGGATGATCGGGCTTGGTTGCCGTTCAACCGCACGACGATATCGACCTCGCAGCCGAGCTTGGTCAGCATCCGCATGAGCCGTTCTACGGACACGTCGCGGAAGTGGCCTTTGAGGATGCGCGAAACATCGGGCTGGCTGACACCGGAAGCCTTGGCCGCGGCAACCTGGGTCAACTTCCGCTCGCTCATGACATCGGCCATGCGCGAAACGAGCTGCGCCTTGAGCAGGTGGGTGTCAGGGTCGGCGTGGCCGAGATCGGCGAACACGTTGTCGGTGCCTACCTGGACGGAAAGATCGAATTGTTCGGTCATGCCGAGCCTCTCGGGGTTTGGTGTTGCCTATGATGCTCCTCGGCCGCTTTGAGGCGTCTGCGGATCATCTCCATGTCCTGTGGCGGGGTCTTACGACCCTGCTTCGACTTTTTCTGGAAGGCATGCAGGACGTACACGGCTTCCGCGAACTTGACGTTATAGACGGCGCGGTAGGTATCACCCTGATCGTCATCGACTACTTCCAGCACTCCTGCTCCGCCAAATCCCTTGAGGGGCTTGGCGTCGCTGTGCATCTTGCCGGTCTGGGCCAGAAACCGCGCGTAGCCCATGCCGTCTTGCACCGGGTCGGGGAACGACCGGTAATCCTTGTAGCTCGATCCTATCCAGGCAACCGGCTTTCTGTCTCCCATGGCCGCGCATATGGCGGTTTCACCATAAATCTGTCAAGCACTCTTTATGCGTGGCTTTGCCAGAGAATATCCACAAGTGACCGCCTTCAACCGTCTGGCGGGCCGGTCCCAACCCGCCCCCCTTTTGCTTTGAGCCGCTTGCGGGGCTAGCCACCCCCCGATATACTTGCCGCTGCAACCAACTGCACGATAGGGACTGATCGTGGAACTTCGTCATGTTTTGACCGGGCTGACGCTCGGCGTTTCCGGTTTTGCAATCGCCGCGCCT
>JANPAM010000120.1:0-14084 GCA_031429915.1 Sphingomonadales bacterium
TGGAAGGTCGAGGAGCAATATCGCAAGAAAAAGCTCAACAAGGACGAGGTGCCCGCGCAAGAATTCCGCGCCGAATGCCGCGCTTATGCGCAAGGCTGGGTCGATGTGCAGCGCGAGCAGTTGAAGCGGCTTGGCATCAACGGCGATTGGGACAATCCGTACCTGACGATGGATTTTCAGGCTGAAGCGACGATTGTTTCGGAGCTGTTGAAGTTCGCCGAAAGCGGCCAGCTCTATCGCGGCGCAAAGCCGGTGATGTGGTCGCCGGTCGAAAAGACCGCGCTGGCTGAGGCCGAGATCGAATATGAGGATATCGTCTCGACTCAGATCGATGTGGCGTTCGAGATTGTCGAAAGCCCCATCCCTGAGCTGGTTGGTGCAAATGCGGTGATTTGGACGACGACGCCTTGGACGATTCCCGTTAATCAGGCTTTGGCTTATGGGCCGGATGTTGAGTATGAACTCATTGAATGGGGTTATCCGGTTCAACGCTACATGGTGGCAAGCGAACTCGTTGCCGCCTTCATTGAACGGCTTTCGGGCGAAATGATGCGCGATGACGATTTGGACCAGCCCGATATTCCCGAAGCGGACTTACTGGCCCTTGCCGAGACGCTCGAAGAACTGGAGCCTGCGGCGCCCGCCAAGCGCTACAAAGGCTTTGACCTAGCCGGAACCATCGCCCGCCACCCGATGCATCATCTCGGCGGCTTCTTTGCCAAGCCGCGTCCGATGCTCGCTGGCGATTTCGTCACCACCGACAGCGGCACCGGACTTGTGCATATGTCGCCCGACCACGGCGAGGATGATTTCGACCTGTGCAAGGCGAACGGCACTGATCCGGTCTTCGCGGTCGAAGCCGACGGCAAATATCGCGCCGACTGGGGCTGGCTTGGCGGTGAGGGCAGCGTCATCAACCCCAAATTCAACGCGCCTGACGGGCCGATCTGTTCGGCGCTGCGCGAAGCGGGCGGGCTGCTCGCGGCGTCAGCGGATTACAAGCACAGCTATCCGCATAGCTGGCGGTCGAAGGCGAAGGTGATTTATCGCTGCACGCCACAGTGGTTCGTGTCGATGGATAAATCCCTCTCCCATTGGGAGAGGGAGGGAGCGCCGCAGGCGCGGAAGGGTGAGGGCGATGTCCTAACCGCTGGCCACCCTCACCCCGACCCTCTCCCACAGGGAGAGGGGGAAGACACGCTGCGCAACCGCGCCACCACCGCCATCGCCGCGACTCGCTTCATCCCCGAAAAGGGCCGCAACCGCTTGTCGGCAATGGTCGAGGGCCGCCCCGACTGGGTGCTGTCGCGCCAGCGCGCATGGGGTGTGCCGATCACCTTGTTCGTGAAAAAAGGAACGAACCAGTATCTCAACGACCCCGCCGTCAACGCACGCATCATTGCTGGCGTTCGCGAAAATGGCGTCGATGGCTGGTCCGACGAACGCGCGCAGGAATATCTGGGGAGCGACTACGCCCTTTCCGATTACGAGCGCGTGGTCGACATTCTCGACGTTTGGTTCGATTCGGGCTGCACGCATGTGTTCACGCTGGAAAGCGGACGCTGGCCGGACCTGTCGTGGCCCGCCGACCTCTATCTCGAAGGCAGCGATCAGCATCGTGGCTGGTTCCAGTCGAGCTTGTTGCAAAGCTGCGGCACGCGCGGTCGTGCGCCATACAACGCGGTTCTGACTCACGGCTTTACGATGGACCAGAAGGGCATGAAAATGTCCAAGTCGCTGGGCAACACGATCAACCCGCTCGACCTGATGCGCGACAGCGGCGCGGATATCCTGCGGCTCTGGGCGCTGACCGTCGACTTCACTGAGGATCACCGGATCGGCAAGGAAATCCTGCAAGGCGTGTCCGACCAGTACCGCAAATTGCGCAACACGTTCCGCTATCTGCTCGGCGCGCTCGATGGATTTTCGGACGCGGAGAAAGTCGCGGTTGCCGATATGCCCGAGCTCGAGCGCTATATGCTCCATCTACTCGCCGATATGGATGCGAAGTTGAAGGTCGCGGTGAACGACTTCGACTTCAACACATACGTCCGCCTGCTCACCGATTTCGCCAATGAAGACCTGTCGGCCTTCTTCTTCGATATCCGCAAGGATTGCCTTTATTGCGACGCAGCCACCGATCCCAAGCGGATGGCATATCGGACGGTTTTGGACATCCTGTTCCACGCGCTGGTGAGATACGCAGCCCCGGTGCTGGTGTTTACAAGCGAAGAGGTGTGGCAGACGCGTTTTCCGGATGCGGATTCGGTCCATTTCTCGGATTGGCCGGAGGTTGATGCGGGATGGATTGATGAAGCTCTCGCTGCCGAATGGAGACAATTACGAGAGTTACGTTCTGTCGCATTCGTGGCTGCTGAAAATGCGCGGCGCGAAAAAATAATTGGCTCGTCAATGGAAGCGCAAATTGTTTTGGTGCCGAGCGATGATCTGACTCAACGAGAGATTTTGGCGATAGTTGACCAAGATCATGCAAAGATATCAGAGGTTTTTATCAGCGGCACGGTAAGTGTGACGCAAGGTAACCCGTTCGAGCAGCGCGAAGTAGCGTGGGCTAATGACAAGTCGGTTGGAGCGGTGGCGTTTCGGACGGACAACCATAAATGCGGTCGCTGCTGGCGGCATCTCCCCGAGGTTGCCGACGATGGCGCGCTGTGCAACAGGTGCGACAGCGTAGTGAAAGGATGATATCGTTGGTTCGTTGGTGCGTCGGGTGACATCAAAATTGTTTCACCCAACGCACCAACAAACCAACGAAGATACGATATGACCAACCCAAAATTCCGCCTTCAGGGCATCATGCTCGCCAGCTTCATTTTCATCGCCGACCAAATGGTCAAGTTCGCGATGATCGGGCCGTTGGCGCTGCAAAGCCGTCGCGAGATTGTTATAATGCCGCAATTCTCGCTGACTTGGGCGGAAAATCGCGGGGTTTCGATGGGCCTTCTCGAGGCCGGGAGCGATACGCAACGGTGGATGCTTGTCGGCCTGACTTCGGCAATCGCTCTAATCGTTGCGGTTTGGATGTGGCGCGAGAAGCTGCGCGGCGATGTGTTTGCACTGGCGCTCGTGCTCGGCGGCGCGCTTGGCAATATTGTCGACCGAATCCGTTATGGCTATGTCGTCGATTATGCCGACTTGCATTTCGGCACGTTCCGGCCGTTCTACATATTCAACCTAGCCGACGCCTGCATCACCTTTGGCGTGCTGATATTGCTTGCCCGCGCGTTCCTGATGCGCGAAAAGCCCATTCAGGAACCGGCAAGCAGCGCCGACATATCGGAGAGCACATGATACGTAATTTTTTCGTTCCAGCAGTCGCAATGGCGTTGCTTTCCGGCTGCGGATCATCGGGTCTGCTCGACCGCAACCGCCCTGACGAATTCGCGGTGACTCGTGCGGCTCCCTTGGCCATTCCGGCGGAATTCACGTTGCCAGCGCCGCAAGAAGGCGCGCCGCGTCCGCAGGAAGGCGACACCAAGCAAAAGATGCTCGACGCGATGTTCGGCACTTCGACCCCAAGCTCGTAACGAACGGAATTTTCGCGTGAAGAACAACAAACTGGTGATTTCGGGCGCTGCTGTCACAATGCTGGCGCTATCGGGCTGTAATGCTTTTGGTGGGGGCAGTGCCGCCGCACCCGCCTCAAGCCGCGCCGCGCCACTGGTTGTTCCGCCCGATTTCGCGTTGACGCCAGCACAGGTCAGCGCTGCACGTCCGCAAGAGGCAGGACAGGAGCAGGTGCTTGAAGCCATGTTCGGCGGCCCCGCGCAGCGCTCGGCAACAGAACGCGCGCTGGCAACCTCTGCGGGTACTGCCGATGCCGGTATCCGTTCGTCGGTCGGCGATCCAAAGACCAACACGGTCAACAAAGGCTCGGTAACCCGCGACATCATCGCCGCGCCAGAAGGCGACGGTCAGACCGCACAGGCTGTCATTCCGGGTTGATTTTAACAGTCGGCGCGGGTCAGGCGCTGACGCTCGCCTCTTCAACACCAGCGCTGTTATGGCGGAGCGCCTTCAACACCGTCTCGACAATCTGCGGGGCGTTCAGGCCGGCGTCGTCATATTGCTTCTGCGGATTGTCATGCTCCTGAAAAATATCGGGCAGCCGCATTGTTCTAATTTTGAGGCCGGTATCCATCAGGCCAAGATCGCTGGCGAGTGTCAACACATGCGCACCCAGTCCGCCGATGGCAGCTTCCTCGACGGTGACTACCACCTCGTGGGTCGCAATCAGGTGCCGGATCATGTTTTCGTCCAGCGGTTTGGCGAAACGCAGATCGGCAACGGTCGCCGAAAGCCCCTTGGCATCAAGTGTGTCCGCCGCCTTCAGCGCTTCGGCCAACCGTGTGCCAAGCGAGAGAATCGCGACCTTCTTGCCTTCGCGGACGATCCGGCCCTTTCCGATCTCGATCGCTACCGGAACTTCGGGCATTGCAACGCCCGTGCCGTTGCCACGCGGGTAGCGGAAAGCAATCGGACCGCTGTCATGAAGCGCAGCGGTGTACGTCATATGCACCAGCTCAGCCTCGTCAGCAGGTGACATCACCACGAAGTTTGGCAGGGTCGTAAGATACGTAATGTCAAACGATCCGGCATGGGTGCTGCCGTCAGCGCCAACCAAGCCAGCGCGGTCAATCGCGAAACGCACGGGCAGATTCTGGATCGCGACGTCGTGCACCACTTGGTCATAAGCGCGCTGCAAAAATGTCGAATAAATCGCGCAGAACGGGCGCATGCCTTGCGCGGCCAAACCTGCGGCAAAGGTAACGCCGTGCTGTTCGGCAATGCCAACGTCAAATGACCGATCAGGGTGCGCATCGGCAAATTTGTCGACTCCGGTTCCAGAGGGCATCGCGGCAGTGATCGCGCAGATCAACGGGTCGGTTTCGGCCAGCTTCGCCAGCGTTTCGCCAAACACATTCTGGTAAGCAGGCGGTCCGCCACCGGGGCCTTTGTCCTGCTTGCCGGTGATGACATCGAATTTCTGCACGCCGTGATATTTGTCGGCGGCCGCCTCGGCTGGCGCGTAACCATGCCCTTTCTTGGTGACGACATGGACGAGCACCGGCCCTTCGGCATTGTCGCGGACATTTTCCAGAACGGGGATAAGCTGGTCGAGATTATGGCCGTCGATCGGGCCGACATAATAAAAGCCGAGCTCTTCAAACAGCGTTCCGCCCATCGCCATGCCGCGTGCGAACTCTTCGGCTTTGGACGCGGCATTGTAAACGCGACGCGACAGTTTCTTTGCCAGGCGACTGGCAAGGCCGCGCAGCCCCAGATATTCGCTCGACGACACCAGTCGCGCCAGATACGCGGAAAGCCCGCCCACTGGCGGCGCAATCGACATGTCATTGTCGTTGAGAATTACGACCAGCCGGTTTCCTGCGGCTTGTGCATTGTTCATCGCTTCATAGGCCATGCCAGCCGACATCGCGCCATCGCCGATGACTGCAATGGCCTTGCCCGGCTGTCCCGATATCTTGTTGGCAACGGCAAAGCCCAAGGCTGCTGAAATAGACGTTGAACTGTGCGCGGCGCCGAACGGGTCATATTCGCTCTCGCTTCGTTTGGTGAAACCCGAAAGCCCGCCACCTGTGCGCAACGTGCGGATGCGGTCGCGTCTACCTGTCAGGATTTTATGCGGATAGCATTGGTGACCGACGTCCCACACCAGCCGGTCGCGCGGGGTATCGAACACATAATGGATCGCGGTGGTCAGTTCGACGACACCCAAGCCAGCGCCCAGATGCCCGCCAGTCACCGAAACGGCTGAAATAGTTTCGGCACGCAACTCGTCAGCGAGCTGACGCAAATCGGATGCTTGCAGCGAACGTAAATCTGCTGGAATATTGACCTTGTCGAGCAAGGGCGTCTCTGGTTTCTGCGACATAGTCGATAGCATTAGCGCCGAAAATGCGCGCTGTCAGTCAGAATCCGTCAGTCGCAATCGGCGCATTTGCCGCGCACTTCGATGACAGGGCGAACTTCGGCAAATCCGGCGCTTTCGGCGGCGGCGCGGACGCTGCCCGATAGCCGGTCGTCGTCAATATGTGTGGCAGTCCCGCAACTGTCGCAAATCAGGAAGATGCAGTCGTGCAAACATCCCGGGTGTGAATTGGCGATATAGGCATTGGCGCTCTCAACGCGCCGAGCGAGGTTGGTCGCGACAAACAAATCGAGGATGCGGTAAACGCTGTTGGGAGCGACACGCTTACCGCGCTTTTGCGAGACTTGGTCGGCAATGTCGTAGGCGGATGCTGGCTTCTCATAATTTGCCAGCACGCTAAAAATATCGGCGCGCATGTCTGTCCACTGCTCGCCTTGGTCGATCAATGCCGCCTGCGCGGCGTCGGCCAGCGCAACACCGCCTTGTTCGTGATGATGATGTAATGCCATGCCTATAATGTAGGCGCTCGGCACCAAAGCGTCAACGCGATGCGCGGAAGTTCAAAACATGTCCGATAGAAAGAACCGAAACGCCGAAGATCGTCCATAAAATCTCAGCACCCCCATGCGGCAGCATTAGCGCACCGCCCATCATCGCAATCCCGACTGAACCGACGACGGTAGGCAACAAAACGCGGTGATCGCGGAAGCCTTTGCCAAGCGCGATGATCCCAAAGATTATCGCAAACAACAGCCCAATTTCGTGAATGATCGGGTTCAGCAATACTCCACCGACCGAAGCGACGATGGTGAGTAGGATGGTGGTCGCAATGCAATGGACAAGGCACAGGCCAGCAATGCCCAAACCGAGCCCGTCCCACCGCCATGTTTTCCATACTTGAGCAACCATATTCTGGTCATGGCATGATTCGATGCACGTTACAACATCACATGCGAAATATTTGCGTTCCGCAGCGCTTTTTGCAATTGGCGAGTGCTTGTCAGGCGTACGCAGGACGCGCATATCGCGAGTTATGGATATTGCCCTGACATCCCGCCCGGCACCGCCTGCGACAACTGCGCGCCCCGTAGCGCTTATCCGCTGGCTAATGTTCATCGCCGCTCTTGTTTTCGCGATGGTCGTTGTCGGCGGGATTACGCGGCTGACCGAATCGGGGCTTTCGATTACGGAATGGAAACCGATTACCGGGGCTATCCCGCCGTTGAACGAGGCCGCGTGGGCATCGGAGTTCGAGAAATACAAGGCGATCCCTGAGTATACCGAAATCAATGGCCCTGCCGGAATGACGCTGGCGGAATTCAAGTTTATCTATTTCTGGGAGTGGGTTCACCGCTTGCTCGGTCGCGTTGTCGGCGTGGCGTTCGCGTTGCCGCTGGCGTGGTTCTGGGTGAAGCAGGCGATCCCGGCTGGCTATAAACCGCGTTTGCTCGCGCTGATGGCGCTTGGTGGGTTGCAGGGGACGATTGGCTGGTGGATGGTATCGTCGGGCCTGTCGGCGCGCACCGATGTCAGCCATTACCGGCTTGCGGTGCATTTGCTGACGGCGTTGTTCATCTTGGGCGGGTTGGTGTGGACCGCGCTCGATCTAAAGCAACTGGCGCGCGATCCATTGGCGAAACCGGCCAGGCTTACCCGATTTGCGGGCGTGGTTCTGGGCATATTGTTTATCCAGTTGCTGTTCGGCGCGTGGGTTGCGGGGCTGAACGCCGGTTATGTTTCAAACAGCTGGCCGTTGATGAATGACCGGCTAGTGCCCGACGGCATCGACGCATCGAAGGGCGCATTCTACGCGCTGGTCAACGACCCGTTCCTCACGCATTTTGTGCACCGCTGGTGGGCATGGGTCGCGGTAATAGCGCTCGTAATGCTTGCGCGCCGGACCAGAAAGGCCGGATCGCGAGCCACATCTGTCGCCATCCACAGCGCCTTTGGTATTCAAATACTTTTGGGCGTCGCAACGGTGATGACCGGCTTGAACATCGTGCTGGCCGTATCGCATCAGGCGGTCGGCGCGTTGCTGGTCGCAGCGACGGTGTGGGGTGCGCATGTGTTGGGGCGGCAAGTTGCCGAAACGGCCTGATCGAGGTTCCAGAAGTTACTCGGCGGTCTTTGCTGAAACGCGCAGAAAACCGAACAAGTTGATAGTGAAATTGACATAATTTTGTAGGGAAATTTCTCTGTGATCCAGAGCTGATTGGTGGCCCCTACAGCTATCGGGCGGTCGGCAATGTTAGAAGTAAAGTTGGCAGATGAAATCCTACATTGCAAGGGGTTGTATCGGCTATCCCAGTAGCGGGAATGGAAACTGAGCCAATGCTGGCTATGTCTGATTGTGGGTGGTATGCGGAACGTCCTGTTTTGAGTGGAAATTTGAGAAAGCAGACATTCCAGGCGACGTGTGTTGTGCTAGAGTGGATGCATGGAAAGCACGGGAAGATTCACGCCTGCTCTGAAGGCACTGAAAGCTCAGAGCTATGACAAGTGCCAATCATGCGGCTCGCAACTTCAAAAGGACGTGGCGGCTTATGCTGGCTACTCCAAGGATGGCACACCATGCTACGTAGGGCTCTGCTGTTTGAACCAAGTTAAAGAATTAGCAAGCCACATCTATTGGTGGTGGGAAGTAGATAAGCGGGTCGAACCGGTGACTAAACTGTGGCGATATATGGATTTGTCCAAGTTTCTTCATTTGCTTGAAACTAAAACCTTATTTTTTGCGCGTGCAGATAATTTAGGAGATCCTTTCGAAGGAGCGTCAGGGGTCGCAGATCGAGAAATTGAGTGGGACAAATTTTATCTTGAGTTCTTTTCCGACGCAGTTCGCAATCCTCCAAGTCGGAACTCTCCGTTTGAAACTGAGATCGAAGCCGATGCTACAAGGTTGTTAAAACAAATGCGCGCGAGCGCCGAAGCAGAGCGCAAAAGTACATTCGTTAGCTGTTGGCACGCAAACGAAGGTGAGTCAGAGGCGCTTTGGAGATTGTATTGTCCGCCATATTCATCCGGGGTGGCGCTCGAAACAACAGCAGAACGGCTTACTGCCGCTCTTGGCGATAGCGACATCGAACTTGGCCAAGTTCAGTATGTTGATTTTCGCAGATCTTTTGCAGGCATCCATGACCGCATTTTCTGGAAGCGGAGCTCGCTTAGACACGAAGCTGAAGTCCGCGCAGTAATGAAACACCGGTTTGGCAAAGAAAGTGGCGGCGTATCCAGATTGGTTGACATTGAAACACTGTGTGTATCCGTTGTGCCCTCACCGTTTGCCGCCGCTTGGTTTGGCCCCTTGATTAAGTCGGTCACGGAACGGTATGCGTTAAATCTGAACATTGCGAAATCAGAATTGTTAGCTCAGCCCTTTTTTTGAGAGGGTATGCGAATGTTAGCTTTCACGCTCTGCAATTCGATCTTCCAATGTCCGCAGTTTGGTCGATCTTTGTCACGAGCAAGGTTCCCCTTCAAATTCGCCCATCAGCCACGAGTTTCCCCAATACGGCGTTGACCCGCGTCTGCCAGCCCGGACCGCTGCCGCGCAGATGCTCCACGGTTTTGGAATCGAGCCGGATTTTCACCTCGACCTTTGGCGAGTCCAGCTTGGGACGCCCGCGTCGGGATGGCTTCATTCCAGCCATAAAGGCCGCATCCAGCGGAGGATTGTCTTCGTCGATTTTCGGATCAAACTTGTTCATAATAAAACCTCGTTTCGTGTTTTTCGGCCGGGCGCAGGCTGATGATTCGAAGAGCGTCGTCATCGGAACCTTCGGTGAAAGCCATTACATAAAGGCGTGCGACGATCAGACCGATGGCGACGAAGCGGACTTCTCCATAATCGAACCGGTCATCTTCACGCTCGATCGCGGTGTCCCAGTCGAAGTTGGTCGCTGCGCTCAAGGAAACGCCGTGCTTGGCCCGGTTAATCTCGTCCTTGGCTGGATCGAACTCGACTTTCACCTGATTGATGTACACCCATTAAATAGGACATGCAAGCGTGAATGGACGTCAGTTAGCGGAGATGCCCTTTGGTAGTGCGCGGCTTGACTGTGTCTCGACGATGCTCGACATGAACGGACAGGGAAGGATCGCACCGAGCTAAAGGTATTATTATACCCGCCACCAAACCCGCGCTTTTGCTTGACTATTCCCCCCTCCATCGTCATTAGCGCCACTTCGCGTGCAGCGCCGTCTCCGGCATTGCACACCTACCCAAATTCGAAAGGTTCGATTAGCGATGAAAACGCTATCCAGAGTTACGAAATCGATCCGTCCGCAGGACGTTGAGAAATCGTGGATCCTCATTGATGCAGAAGGTCTGGTCGTTGGCCGGGTTGCCAGCATCATCGCCAATATCCTGCGCGGCAAGACCAAGCCGAGTTACACACCGCACGTCGATTGCGGCGACCATGTTGTCGTCATCAACGCCGACAAGGTGAAGTTCACCGGCAAGAAGCTGACCGACAAGATCTATTACCACCACACCGGTTACATCGGCGGGATCAAGGGCGTTGCTGCTGGCAAAATCCTCGAGGGCAAATTCCCCGAGCGTGTGCTTGAAAAAGCTGTCGAGCGCATGGTTCCACGTGGGCCTTTGGGTCGTGCGCAGATGCGCGCTCTTCACCTCTACAACGGTGCCGATCATCCGCATGACGGCCAACAGCCGAAGACGCTCGACGTCGCTTCCATGAACCGCAAGAATAAGGTGGGTGCATAATGTCTGAAGTTGAAACCACCACCGCAACCTCGCTTTCCGATCTGGAAAGCGTCGTGTCTCCGCAAGCACCGGCGCAGATCGCCGCCGTCATCCGCGAACAGGAACTCGACGCGCAGGGCCGTGCTTATGCAACCGGCAAGCGCAAGGACGCGGTTGCTCGCGTCTGGCTGAAACCGGGTTCGGGCAAGATCGTCGTCAATGGCCGCGATCAGGAAGTGTATTTTGCACGTCCATCGCTTCGTCTCGTCATCAACCAGCCATTCGGTATCACCGAGCGAGTCGGCCAGTATGACGTGATGGTCACCGTCAAGGGCGGCGGACTTTCCGGACAAGCTGGTGCGGTCAAGCACGGTATCGCTCAGGCATTGTCAAAGTACGAACCAACGCTTCGCAGCGCGGTCAAGGCCGAAGGCTACCTGACTCGCGACAGCCGCGTTGTTGAACGTAAGAAATACGGCAAGGCTAAGGCGCGCAAGAGCTTCCAGTTCTCGAAGCGTTAATCTTCAAACACTCCGGTGGCGAAAGTGCCGGACACAAAAAGGGCGGTCCTGCGGGGCCGCCCTTTTTCGTTTGGTTCAATGGCCGCTTAATCGAGCAGGCTGATCGCCAACCTGATCTTGATCGCGATCCGTTCAATGTCGGCACCGAATCGTTCGACCAGCCGTTCACTATCGAGGCCGATCATCTCGAATATTTGCGGTGCGGAAAGCGAAAGCCTGAGCGTCGGCGCCCATTCGCCATTGGGTTGTTTCAGGCATTTCACCGGCTGACCGAGATGGCATATTTCCGACGCCGAAAGCCGGTCGCCTGCGCTGAAAAACCGTTCGGACAAATCGCTGTACAGCCCGCGATAAATCTCGCGCGCCTGCTCGACCGATAACGGCGCACCGGTCGCAGGGTGCGGCGCGGTCAGTTCGATAACATAAAGCATCTTGCGGTCGAGCGGATGGCTGAGTGTGCCGTCGCCAATATGGTCGCCCGCTGCGGGATCGTTCGCAGCACCTTCGATTAATCGGAACGGCATACTCGCTGGCAAGCTTCGCATCGCGGTGCCGAAGGCCGCAATCACCGCATCAACTCGTTCCATCGGCATCGTCAGCAACCGTTCGAGTTCGAACAGCCCGGCCTCAAGCCGGAGCAGCAATCCGAAGTTGGTGAGCAACGGCAGCGCATCGGCATCGCTCCACGTTGTAGGCATATCGCCGCGCGCAAAGAAGTGGGCTAGGCCAGCGGGCGCGGTGATGCCGGACTTCATTCGTGTGCCCAACTTGGCAGGCACCAGAGCCCAGGCGCTGAACGGCGGGCCACCGATGAATTTCGAGCCGGTCAGAAAAATGCTCGCGCCGCGTGTGAGATACGACTGGATCGTATCGGGCGAAATCCGCCCTTGGCAGGCATCGACCACCAGATCGACCGAATCCCCGTGCACCGCCAGCAGCTTGTCGATGGCCGACAGGCTTGGCGTGACAATTCCGGTTTTCGACCGGTGGATGATGTGCACCAGCGGACGCCCGCCCGCTGCGATAACCGCGCCTGCGGCACTGAGCAGCATCGCGGCATAATCGTCGTCGCTTCGCACTGGTCCATCTTCGGTGCGGGTTTTGAGAGTCTCGACCGCAATGACATCGCTGCCGAAGCCGGGCAGATGGGCGCCCTTTTCAACATCGAGCCCCAGCGCGGTTCGGCCAGCAAAATATTGCCCGGCCTGTGAGTAAAGACAGCCGCTTCCGACTTCATCGACTTCGACAACAATATTGGTAACTGGCTGGCCGCTCTGCAAAGCGAGCGCAAGCGCCAGATATTCGAGATCGGTACCCGACGCCCCGAAGGCAATATCGACGTCGGCGGCAAGCCCGTAAACCTTTCGAATACGCGCGCGGGCGCTTCGCAGGAACCGCGCATATGCGGCATCCTCGCTTTCACCTACCGCGACCGCCAGCCGCAATTGGTGATGCACCGAGTGCGCATGGGCATAGGCCGCAGCCGATATCGAGCTTGCGGTCGAGGATGAATAGCTGATTGCTCGGATCGGCTCGGGCGCGCAGCCGTAGCTGTTAAGGCCGCTCTGCTCGTCGAGCGTAATCCGGTCATCACCGCCCGCGCTCATCAGAACCGCAGTGGGTAAATCGAGCAAGGAAGTTTCGTTGTCGCTCACATGTCTCTCCTGCTGGCGGTGTCGCCTCACAACTGCCATAATAGGACATTAGCCAGCGCGCATACAACAAACAGCCAAGAGGCCAAAGCCCCTATGCCAGTCGAAGCGATTAACCCAATCAAAAAACTGACCATTCCAGCGCGCTACCGCGATAGTATCAGGCTGCTGTTCATCGCCAAGCATGCGCTCGGTGACGGATCGCGCGATACCGTAGACGGCGACCATGCTGTCTATCACCGCGAAGTTCGTGATGTGCTGGAATCGATGGGGCTGAATGTGACTGCGGCGAACAGCCCCGAAATCTTGTTCGGCCCGCCGCCAGTTGATTTTGTTTTCTCGTTGCTCAATCGCGGCGGATATCTGAACAGCGAACTCTTAATTCCGACTTTGTGCACACGGCTGGGCATCCCCTACCTCGGTGCAACGCCTATTTTGCGCGGGCTTTCCGACGACAAGCATCTGATGAAAATGGCGGCGCGCGCGCGGGGTGTTCCAACCGCCGACTCCGCAATTTTCCGTCGTAATGCGCCGGTCGATCCGGTCACCGAGTGGTCGGCAGATCGCTATGTCGTCAAGCCCAACGCATCGTCGGCCAGCTGGGGCGTATCGGCGGAGAACGACTGGGCGGGCGTTAAAATTGCGGTCGAGGCATTGCACGCGGAAGGCCATGACGCATTGGTCGAGCCGTTCCTGTCAGGGATTGATGTCGAACTTCCGGTCATAGGTGGGCACAAGTCGCAGATGCTGCCGCTGATGCGCTTTGATCACGATACCGAGGTGCTTCGGACCTACGCCGAGAAGCGCGGCTTCGAAGCGTCCGAAGCGAAACTGGTTCAGGAGACGGACCCCGCGTTTATTGCTAAGGTTCAGGGCCTGACCGCCAAGCTGCTCCCCGAATTATGGCCCTTCGATTATGGCCGTTTCGAATTCCGTCTTAATCCGGCGACTGGCGAGATCAATTTCCTCGAAGTCAATTTGCAGTGCAACATCTGGTCGAAACGCGTGATCGGCACTGCGGCAGTGTTGGCCGGCTGGACCTATCCCGAACTGCTCGAAACGATCATCGCCGGCAGCATGGCGCGGCAGGGTTTGATCGAACTCGACGGGCAGGATTGGTGACGGCTTAACGCCCCATTTTCTTCTGACGTCTGCGCTGGACCGAAGACCCAATCCCTATCGCCTCGCGGTATTTGGCAACCGTTCGCCGCGCCAGTTCGAACCCCTTGGCCGCCAGCAGGTCAACGAGAGTGTCGTCGGACAATATTTTCGCGCCCTCATTGTCGATC
>JANPAM010000121.1:0-1811 GCA_031429915.1 Sphingomonadales bacterium
TGTCGCAATGGTTGAAAAGGTTGAGGCTAGCGAAAAATAGGTTGCTGCGTAAATCTCTCCGTTCGTGTCGAGCATAGTCGAGACACCGTGAGATAGCGCGTGATCGATAGGCATCTCGACGAAGCTCGATGCGAACGGACGTTGGACAATTTTAGAAGGAATACAAAATGCCAAGTTACACCGCCCCCGTCCGCGACACGCAGTTTGTCATCAACGAAGTATTGGGCATCGAACGCTTTGCCAATCTGCCCGGCTTTGAAAATGCAGGCGCTGACATGATCGAAGCGATCCTCGGCGAAGGCGCGAAATTTGTCGAGGGCGTGCTGTTTCCGCTGAATCAGGTTGGCGACTTGCAGGGCTGCACCCGGCATGACGATGGCAGCGTGACTACGCCCGAAGGCTTCAAAGACGCCTACAAACAGTACTGTGAGGCCGGTTGGGGTACGTTGTCGGCGCCTGAAGAATTTGGCGGGCAGGGGATGCCCCATATCGTCTCGATGGCGTTCGAGGAATATATGGCGAGCTCTAACATGGCGTTTGCGATGTATCCCGGGCTGACCCACGGCGCGGTTTCGGCGATTCTGGTCAAGGGCTGCGACGAACTGAAGGCGAAATATGCGCCGAACATGATTTCGGGGAAATGGGGCGGCACAATGAACCTTACCGAGCCGCATTGCGGAACCGATCTGGGGCTGATCCGAACTAAGGCTGTGCCGAATTCCGATGGCAGCTATGCCGTAACGGGAATGAAAATTTTCATCTCTTCAGGTGAGCATGACCTGACCGAGAATATCATTCATCTGGTACTGGCAAAGACACCCGATGCTCCCGACAGCGTTAAGGGTATTTCGCTGTTTATCGTTCCGAAGTTCATGGTGAATGACGACGGCTCGCTTGGCGAGCGTAACGCTGTGTCATGTGGCTCAATCGAGCATAAGATGGGCATTCACGGCAATTCGACCTGCGTCATGAATTACGACGGCGCGACCGGGTATCTGGTTGGTGAAGAAAACAAGGGCCTCGCCGCGATGTTCATCATGATGAATATCGCACGGTTGGGCGTTGGTCAGCAAGGGCTTGGCATCGCCGAAGTCGCTTACCAGAATGCCGTTCACTATGCGCAAGACCGTCGTCAGGGCCGGGCGCTTACTGGGCCGAAAGATCTGGACCAGAAGGCCGACACGCTTTTCGTCCACCCCGACGTTCGCCGGATGCTGATGGACGCGAAGGCGTTCACCGAAGGAATGCGCGCCTTGTGTTTGTGGGGTGCATTGCAGGCCGATCTGCTTCACCACGCTCAGACCGAGGAGGAGCGGCAGATGGCCGATGACCTGCTCTCGCTGCTGACGCCCGTCATCAAGGGTTACGGAACCGACAAGGGCTACGAAGTCGCTACAAATGCGCAGCAGGTTTACGGCGGCCACGGCTACATCGGCGAATGGGGCATGGAGCAATATGTCCGCGATGCGCGGATCGCGATGATCTACGAAGGCACCAACGGCGTGCAGGCGATGGACCTGGTCGGTCGCAAGCTCGCGCAAAATGGCGGGCGCGCGGTGCAGGCGTTTTTCAAGGTGGTGGACGAGGAATGTGCTTCGGCCAAATCGGGCGCGTTGGCCGACCTCGCTGGTAGGTTGGAAAAAGCCAATGGCGAGCTAAAGGCCGCAACGATGTGGTTCATGCAAAATGGCATGGCGAACCCCGACAATGTTGGTGCGGGCGCGCATCATTATATGCACATCATGGGCATCGTTGCGCTTGGCCTGCAATGGTTGCGGATGGCGGAAGCGGCTCAGGCGGCGCTTGACGCA
>JANPAM010000122.1:0-2372 GCA_031429915.1 Sphingomonadales bacterium
CAGTGTAATGAAGATGTTAGCGCTGCCTTCGCGCACGCTTTGCAGCGCCGTCTTCACTTCGGGCTGTTTCTCGATGATAGCGGCGGCCTCGCTGACCACCTGTCTCGTCCGGTCGAGCGTGGTGCCAGGAACCATTTCGACACGTACCCGACTGAAGTCCATGTTGCCGTCGGGGAAGAACTGTTTTGGTAGCACTACCATCAGCAGAACAGTTGCGGCCAATGCCAATACCCCAATGCCCATCATCCAGCGCCTATGGCCAAGCGACCAGCGAAGGATTTTCATATATTTATCCATCCACGCGCTTTCGCCATGTACGGCAATCCCGTGTGATTTCAGGAAATATGCGGCGATCATCGGCGTAATCATTCGCGCAACGGCTAGACTCATCAGCACCGATGCGACCACCGTAAGCCCGAAATTCTTGAAAAACTGCCCTGCCACACCGGGCATCAGGCCAACGGGCAAAAACACCGCAACAATGGAGAAAGTGGTAGCGACCACTGCGAGCCCGATTTCGTCGGCGGCATCGATCGAAGCCTGATAAGCAGATTTGCCCATTCGCATATGCCGGACGATATTCTCAATCTCCACGATTGCATCGTCGACCAGCACACCGGCTACCAGACCAAGAGCAAGCAACGACATTGTGTTGAGGGTGAAGCCCAGCAGATCGAGGAACCAGAATGTCGGGATCGCAGACAGCGGAATGGCGATGGCGGAAATGACCGTTGCACGCCAATCACGAAGGAACAGGAATACGACAACGATTGCGAGCAATGCCCCTTCGATCATCGCTGCCATTGAGCTTTTGTATTGGCCTTTGGTGTAATCGACACTGTTGAAGAGCGTGGTAAATTTGACTCCGGGATTTTCCTTTTCGATCTCGCCAATTTTGGCCATCGCTTCATCGAAAACGGTAACGTCGGACGCTCCTTTTGCGCGAGACATGCCAAAGGTTACAACCTGCTTGCCTCCAGCAAACGCCATTGACCTCTGTTCGCTAAAGCCATCTGTGACCTGAGCAATATCAGCGAGTTTGATGGTTCGTCCACCGCCCAGATTGATCTGCTTTTCACCAAGCGCAAATGCGTCGGTCGCATTGCCGAGAATCCGGACAGACTGGCGCGACCCTGCGATTTCGGACTGACCCCCAGCTGCATTCACATTCTGTTGGCGCAGCACCCCGTTGACTTGGGCTGCGGTCACTCCAAGCGACTGCATCTTCGCTGGATCAAGTACGACGCGGATTTCGCGATTGACCCCACCATTGCGGCTAACCGATGCCATACCCTCAACCGCCAGCAGGCGCCGCGATACGGTGTCATCGACAAACCAGCTGAGTTGCTCAAGCGTCATGTCGCTCGCTTCGACAGCGAAATAAGCGATTGGATCGCTCGAAGTAGCAACCTTGAAAATCTGCGGCTCCAAAATGCCATCGGGCAAATCGCTGCGGATTTGATCGACCGCATTTTTTACTTCGCTGACTGCGGCGTTGATGTCGTCGCCAATTTCGAATTCGGCGCTGACGGTGGTGTTGCCCTCGCTTGCGCTGGCATCGATGTTACGGACGCCTTGAACGCTTCGAATGGCCGATTCGACCTTCTGTGTAATTTGCGTCGTTATTTCCGACGGCGCAGCACCAGGTTGCGAAATTGACACCACGACAACCGGAAACTCGATATCCGGGTCGTTCTGAACGTCCATATTCATGAACGCCATTATTCCAGCCAAGGTGAGCGCAATGAACAGAACGATGGGAACCACAGGGTTGCGGATCGACCAAGCAGAAATGTTATTGAAATTCATGATTTGCGTCCCGGTTACAATGACCGATTATCTAGCTGGATTATTTCGTGATCAACTTTGGCTTGACCACTTCGTCAGGATTCAAGAATCCGCCAGCGTAAAGCACGACCCGTTCGGTGCCGTCGAGGCCCTCTGCAATGGTTAGGCCGTTTGCAGTTGTGGCACCAACCTTTACCGAACGGCGCTTCACCTTGTTGTCGGCACCAACAATATAAACAAAGCTACCCTCGCGGCTGTTCTGGACAGCCGATTCAGGCAATACAGGGGCGGTCATGGCACCTGCTTTTATTTCAACAGATGCAAAACCACCTGGCCGTAACGCCCGGTCAAATGGCAATGAAATGCGAGCGATTCCCTGACGTGATGCTTGGCTTATCATTGGTGCAACTTGCCAAATCCTGCCTGCGAATTGGCGGTCGGTGCCAACGGGCGTCACGGTTGCCGAAACACCTTCAGAAACCAGCGCCAGATCGTCTTCGCTGAGCGCTGCTTGTAATTCCATCTCTCCGTCTTTGGCGATCCGGAAAAGGATGCCGCTGCCTGCTGATACAGTTTGACCCGGT
>JANPAM010000123.1:0-10140 GCA_031429915.1 Sphingomonadales bacterium
GAAACCTTCCGCCCCGATGCCGTCGCGGTCGAGGAAGTCTTCGTGAACAAGAACCCTCAAAGCACGCTGAAACTTGGCCAAGCGCGCGGTGTGGTGTTGCTCGGGGCCGCCAAGGCGCGCGTGATGGTCACCGAATATGCAGCGCGGCTTGTGAAGAAATCGGTGGTTGGCACTGGCAAGGCCGAAAAAGAGCAAATTCAGGCGATGCTGCGAATATTGCTGCCGGGGCTGAAACTGGCGGGTCCCGATGCGGCGGATGCGCTGGCGGTGGCGATCACCCACGCGCATCATATGCGCTGACCTTTATTTCAGCGCGAAGACAAGCCGCGCGCCGATAAAGTCCAAACCCGGATTTTGCCTGCTCAGCAATGTTGCATTGCTCACATGGATCCAGCTAACCTCGAACGCGGTCCGTGTGGACAGCTTGACGCCCACCGCGACTTCCGGGGCGAATAACACGCGAGACCCCAAATCGAGGCGTTCGCCATCAGCGCGGAATTCTGTAATTTTATCGTTGTGTAACGCCAGTCCGATGCCGGGCCTCACGTAAAACTGCTCGCCGAATTTCCAGCTCAATCCGGCGACGACAAGACTGGTATTGCCATTGAGGCTTACCTGCCCGTGAAGATATGCCGACGGACTGCCAATTGGCTTCAGCCCCTCGATTGGTGAGCTACGAATGCCCGCTTGCACATCACTACCCCGTTCGCCAGTTTTCAGCGTAAGCGGCGTATCGACTCCATGAAAACTTGTGCCCGCATAGATTTCCTGCGCCTGCAATGTGGACGGCAATGCCAGTCCTGAACTCAGCAGGCCTAAGCCGACAAATAGACGCATGATGCAAACCCCATTGTTTGTGCAGCAGTTAGCGCTCATCCGCTTTCGCAAAGGTGAATGGATCCATTCCCACGCCGTTCCCGCGGTGTTCTCTTTTCCTTGCCCTTGATACCTGCCCGCGCTAACCGTCGCGGCTGAAGGGGCGGACATGATCGCAAAGCTATACGGCCGCATTGACGAAACCGGCGCTGACCATCTGGTGATCGACGTCTCGGGGGTCGGCTATCTGGTGCAGGCGAGCGCGCGGACATTGGCGGCTTTGGGCAAGACCGACGATTTCGCCACGGTGTTCACCGAGATGCAGGTCAGCGAAAACGACATGCGGCTGATTGGGTTTGCCACCAAGG
Organism: Sphingomonadales bacterium; assembly: GCA_031429915.1. Classification (GTDB taxonomy): domain Bacteria; phylum Pseudomonadota; class Alphaproteobacteria; order Sphingomonadales; family Sphingomonadaceae; genus Sphingorhabdus_B. Next base: position 1,185 of record JANPAM010000123.1, read on the forward strand.
AGGAGCGCGACTGGTTCCGCCTGTTGACCGGCGTACAGGGTGTGGGCGGCAAGGTCGGGCTTGCCATTTTGTCCGCGATTGAACCCGCAGATTTAGCGCTCGCCATCGGCAGCGGCGACGCAGCGATGGTTGCGCGCGCGAACGGCGTAGGGCCAAAACTTGCCAGCCGGATCGTCAACGAGTTGAAAGACAAGGTCGGCGCGCTGGCAGGCATCGGCGGCGGCGCGAAGTTGACAGTGGGCGCAGCCAGCGGCAGCCACGCCAGCGACGCGATGTCAGCACTCGCCAATCTCGGCTTCAGGCCCGGCGAGGCGGGGAGTGCGGTGGCGCAGGCGGTCGAGGAGTTGGGGCCGGATGCGACGCTGGATGCGCTGGTCAGGCTGGCGTTGAAGAGGGCGGCGAAATAAATTGGGAGAACTAAACGAAATAGAAATGGCCGCGAACGTTCGTCAGGCAGAAATTCAACTGCAAACTGTGAATAGCTCACACGAACGTTTGCTTGAGGAGCACTCGGCGGCCTTTCGGTGGCTTATGGCTTCATTTCTCGCAATTAACGGCGGCGGCCTTTTAGTCCTCAAGGATTTGGGGACGCCATGGAATTTACCAGAAATGCTCGCCGCTCTGGCATTTTACATCGGCATTGTTTTGACATTGGCAATCGCTTGGCTTGGCCAACGCGCAGCTCGCGCCGCAATAACTCCTATCTCAAAACTATCGGGGTTTTGGTCGATGGTTGCGGCGACTGGAGAATATGACCAAGATCAACATCAGGAAGTTATTTCAGAATTTCCGAAGGCCATGAAGAAGATCAGATTTGCTCCATTTGCGGGATGGGGCTCGTTAATTGCATTTACTGTTGGATTAGGACTCGTAGGATGGGCTCAAGTATCAGAGCGTAACGATGGCAAGCGGCCAGTGCCAACAGACGCCCCTCTGAGTAGCCCCGCAAAATGAACCGCACCGCGACCTGCCGCTGCCGACAGCTCTCCGCCACCTGCACTGGCGAGCCAGTCCGCGTCTCGGTCTGCCATTGCTATGATTGCCAGAAACGAAGTGGGTCTGCCTTTGCAGCGCAGGCTCGATTTCCGGCTAATGCGGTGATGATTAGTGGCGAGCATAAGCTCTATGAACATATCGGCGACAGCGGAAACTTAGCCAGCTTCCATTTCTGCCCGACCTGCGGATCGACGCTCTGGTATCACGCCCGTCCACATCACGACCTGTTCGCAATCCCTACGGGCGCTTTTGCCGACCGGGACTTTCCTGAGCCGATCTACTCGGTATTCGAAGAGCTCAAGCATCCTTGGGTGACAATCGCTGGTGACGGTATTGAACATTATGATTGAGACAAGGTGCTCTGGCTTTAAAACTGGCGGCAAAGTAAGATGCGCTGCGAAAGGATGACACCATGCAAGTAACCGCAATTTTAACGCCTGCTGAAGAGGGCGGCTATGTCGCGCATAATCCGGAAACCGGAACAGTGAGCCAAGGCGAGACAATCGAGGAAGCAATCGCAAATCTGCGCGAAGCGGTTCAGCTGTATCTCGAAGAATTTCCAATGACCTTCCGCGGCGCGCCTTTGGTGACGACATTCGACGTGCTAGCGCATGCCTAAACTACCAGTGCTATCCGGCGCAGACGTTGTGAAAATGCCGGAGCGACTGGGTTTCGAGCAGGTCCGCCAGCGAGGCAGCCACATGATCATGCGGCGCGGAAGCTTAGGAACGGTTGTGCCGCTTCACAAGGAATTGAAAACAGGAACCTCAGCAGGAATTATCCGGCAGGCTGGGTTGACACAGGATGAGTTTTTGAAAGCAGCGCAGTGAGCTTAGACGACCGCATCACCACTCCCGACAAACGGCCCGAGGACGTCGATGCCGCGCTTCGCCCGAAAACACTTGCCGAGTTTATCGGGCAAGCCGCGGCGCGCGATAATCTTCGTGTGTTTATCGAGGCTGCCAAGGGTCGTGGGCAGCCGCTTGACCATGTGCTGTTCTTTGGCCCGCCGGGGCTTGGCAAGACCACGCTAGCGCAGATTGTGGCCAAGGAAATGGGCGTCGGTTTTCGCGCCACGTCCGGCCCGGTTATCGCCAAGTCGGGCGACTTGGCCGCGCTCCTCACTAACCTTGAGGACGGCGATGTCCTGTTTATCGACGAAATCCACCGGCTCAGCCCCGTGGTCGAGGAAATCCTTTACCCCGCGATGGAGGACCGTGCGCTCGATATCATGATCGGCGAAGGCCCGTCGGCTCGGTCGGTGCGGATTGATTTGCCAGCCTTTACGCTGGTTGGCGCGACCACGCGGCAGGGGTTGTTGACGACGCCACTGCGCGACCGGTTCGGCATTCCGGTGCGGTTGAATTTCTACACACATGCCGAACTCGAACTGGTCGTGACCCGCGCCGCGCGGTTGCTCGACCTCGGTATCGCCCCTGATGGTGCCCGCGAGATTGCCAAACGAGCACGCGGGACGCCGCGTATTGCTGGACGGCTGCTTCGCCGCGTGCGCGACTTTGCCAATGTTGCAGGCGAGCCAACCGTCACCGCCAAAATCGCCGACAGCGCACTCAACCGGCTCGAAGTCGATGCGCTCGGCCTCGACGCGATGGACCGGCGTTACCTCCACATGATCGCCGACATATATCGCGGCGGGCCGGTTGGGGTCGAGGCGCTTGCGGCGGGGCTGTCCGAACCGCGCGACACTATCGAGGATGTGGTCGAACCGTTCCTGCTGCAACTGGGCCTCATCGCTCGTACTGGACGCGGACGCTGTCTTAATGCACCGGGCTGGAAACATTTGGGGCTAAATCCGCCAGCGGGTTCGCAAAACGGGTTGTTCGATAAATAAACCCACAGAGTTGAGGGCAAGCCGGAGTGGGCTTGCAAGGCGCAAAGGAACAAAGGCGCAAAGATTTTTGAATTTCTTCTTCGTGCCCTTTTCTCCTTCGCGCCTTGCGTCGCCCTCGCGACGCCCAATATGTCCCTTCCCTCTGACAAAACGACTCCTCCGCACGACAAATCGGGCGGCTAACCCCACTACCCCCTTCCCGCCTCGGCTTATCGCGGTTAAGCAAGCGCTCAATGGATATCCCCGCTCCATATCAAGGCCAATTTGACGGCAGCCGCCATTTATTCGCCGTCCGCGTCTATTTTGAAGACACCGATTTTTCGGGCGTCGTCTATCATGCGCGTTACCTGCATTTCATGGAACGAGCGCGCTCGGACATGCTGGCGCGCGTCGGCATTGACCAGCGAGTGGTGCACGATGCGGGTCAAGGCGCTTATGCGGTAACCGAATTGAATATCAAGTACCGCCGCCCCGCTAAATTCGACGACGCGTTGCTGGTGGTCAGCACGGTCGAAGCTGTCCGTGCGGCAAGTTGCGATATTCATCAGACTGTCATGCGCGGGCACGATGTACTGACCGAAGCGCGAGTTACTGCGGCATTCGTTTCCCCCGACGGCAAACCGCGTCGGCAACCCGCCGAATGGGTTGCGGCGTTCCAGCCGATCATCAATCATCAAACGACCACGGAATAAGGATGCAAATGGACCTCGTTATATTGACCCAAGGCGTCAGCTTCTCGCCAGTGCAGCTGTTTCTGGATGCCGACTGGGTCGTAAAAGGCGTCATCGTCGGCCTTGCTTTGGCCAGTGTCTGGTCATGGTCGATCATCGTGGGTTTTATGATCAAAATAGCCCGACTCAATTCGAGCACCGAAAAGTTTGAGCGCGAATTCTGGAAATCAGACGATATCGACGGATTTTTCGGCAAGCACGGCAAGAGCGATCTACCGGTAGCCAAAGTTTTTGCCGCCGGTGTCGCCGAATGGCGCCGCTCGACCAATGGCAAAAGCGTCGACCGCGCTGGAACGCGCGAACGGCTGGCAACCGCAATGGACGCCAGCATAGCTTCCGAAACCGACAAGCTTGCCAACCGGTTGAACTTTCTGGCGACCACTGGATCGGTCGCGCCGTTTGTCGGGCTGTTCGGGACGGTGTGGGGCATCATGCGCAGCTTTGCCGCGATTGCGGCGGAGCAGAATTCTTCGCTAGCGGTGGTTGCCCCGGGGATTGCCGAGGCGCTGTTTGCAACTGCAATCGGGCTGTTTGCAGCGATCCCAGCGGTAATTGCGTATAACCGCTTCTCGCACCGGCTTAACCAGTATGAAGCGCGCATGGGTAGGTTTGCGGACAGCTTTCACGGCACGCTAAGCCGCGAGCTGGAACGGGAAGGCTAGACCGTGGCGATGAACGTCTCATCCAGCGGCGGACGCAAACGCGGGCGGGGCCATCGCCGCGCGCCAATGGCCGAAATCAACGTCACGCCGCTCGTCGATGTCATGCTCGTCTTGCTCATCATCTTCATGGTGACAGCACCTCTCTTGGTATCGGGCGTCCCGGTCGAACTTCCTGAAAGCCGCGCCAATGCGCTCGACCAGAAAAAGGAACCAGTCGAAATCAGCATCGATAAGGAAGGCGCGACCTTTATCGATGGTACCGAGGTGTCGCCAAGCGAACTGCCAGCGCGTCTCGAAGAGATTGCCGCCGCGCAAAATCCTGACGATCCGCGCCAGATCATGCTGCGCGGCGACCGCGCGATCGATTACGGCCAGATGATGCGCGTGATGGGCGAATTGAACCGAGCGGGGCTGAATAGCGTCAGTCTGGTCACCACCGGTTCATCTGGCGAAAATTAACGCAGTGGCGATGGACCAAAGCGAAAAGATGGGACTGGGCGTCGCGGTTGGCGGCCATGTGGCATTGCTTGCCGCTATGGTATTCGGTCTGTTTATGTCAACCGAGCGACTGAAAAAGCCAGAGGCGATTTCGGTCTCATTGGTCGGTGAAATTGCCGAGGTTTCGACGGCTCCCGACGCTATTCAGGAAGAGTCGGCACCGCCCGCCGCAGCGCTGGTCGAGCCTGCTCCACCAGCCGAACCGCCGCCAGCTCCTAAGCCAGTGATGAAAATCGAAAAGCCGGTTGTAAAGCCGCAAGTGAAACCGGTCGAGAAACCGGTGAAGCGGGATGCGCCGCCAATTGCAAAAACAGCGGTCAAGAAAGTCCAGGTTAAGCCAGTGCCTGCCAAAGTTGCCGCCGTCGCGGCCAAGAGCGGCAAGGGTATGACGCCTGCCAAACCCGGAGGCTTAAGCAAAAGCTTTGAAGACTCGATCAACAATGTCGGCAAAGCCCCCGGCGCTGGCAAAGCTGTCGGCACGCCCGCCGCGAAGAGCGGGGCCGAAGTGAAGCGTTCGGTGAGCGCATCGCTTGCCTCGCAGATCAGGAGCCGGGTCCGTGCCTGCGCGCCGTCGGGTGTCGAGATCAACCAGATCGAAACGTTCGTGACTCTCAGCTTAGAACCAACGGGCCGCCTGACCAATGTGCAATTCAATAAGCAGACCGGCGTCAACGACACCAACCGCCCGCAGGCCGACCCACTGAAACAGTGCATCCTGCAATCGGTTCGCGCCGCTTCGCCATTCAGCGGGCTTGACCCCGAATATCATGATATATGGAAGAACCACGCGCTTCGTTTGCGTGCGACCGGATAAGGAATGAAAGCCATGAAGCCACAACCCCTCGCCGGAAAATTTATTGCGTTGTTCGCATTGCTACTGATGCCGTTCGCCGTAAACGCGCAGACACTGCCAGCCGAGGACGAACCTGAGCTGGTCGAATTCGACACTGCCAAAACCCGCTCGATTGCTGTGCCTGCGCTGGTTGCCCCCAATCCTGCCGACACCGCGGCGGGCAATACCACCGCTTTGGGTAACCAGATCGCAGAGGTTATCTCCGCCGACCTTCGTGCATCTGGCGTGTTCGAAACCAGTGGTCCAGCCGGTCTGCGCGCAATTACGCTCGCCGAGGTCACCGCGCCGCAATTCGATTACTGGAAAGGCCGCAATGTCGAGCAACTGGTCGAGGGTTTTGTCCGAGTCGGCGGCGATGGCAATCTGACCGTTGGTTGCTATCTCTACGATGTCGGTAACGGCAATGAAGTGACGCGGCTCGGCTTCAACGTACCGCCGCGCGACTGGCGTCGGGCGGCTCATAAATGTGCCGATGCGATTTACTCCAAACTGACAGGCGAAGCGCCCTTCTTCGACAGCCGCATCGCTTACATCGCCGAGACTGGCCCGAAGGGCAAAAGAGTCAAGCGCCTCGCAATTATGGACTCCGACGGTGCCAACCACCGCTTCATCACCAACGGCCAGTCGACCGCTTTGACCCCGCGTTTCTCGCCGAATTACAAGTCGATCCTCTACCTCAGCTACGTCGACGGCAACCCGCGTATCTATGTCTATGACATCGACGGCGGTCGTCAGCGGCTGATCACGCAGAGCCGCAACCCGACCTTCGCCCCGCGCTGGTCACCCGTTGGGCAGACAATCCTGTTTTCGATGGCAATTGCCGGCAACACCGATGTGTACAAGGTATCGGCAAGCGGCTCTGGCACGCCGGTCAAGTTGACCAGTTCACCCGGTATCGACGTTGGCGGCAGCTTTTCGCCTGATGGCCGCCAGATTGTCTTTGAAAGCGACCGTTCGGGAAGCCAGCAGATTTATGTGATGGGTGCAGACGGGTCGAACCAGCGGCGCATCAGCTTTGGCTCGGGCCGCTATGCAACGCCCGAATGGAGCCCGCGCGCTGACCTCATCGCCTATACCCGCATCGCTGGCGACTTCCGCGTTGGCACCATGCGGCCTGATGGCTCGGGCGAGCGATTGCTGACCGACAGCTGGCAGGACGAGGCACCGACCTGGGCACCCAATGGTCGCGTCATCCAGTTCTTCCGTACCGCCAAAGGCAGCGGCAAAACGAGCATCTGGCAAGTCGATCTAACCGGCGCGGACGAACGTAAATTGCCGACGCCGGTTGACGGTTCAGACCCGTCATGGGGACCCGTTTTGCCTTAAGGGTGTTATTTTGTTAAAGCTTATCCAACCGGGGCCACGACCAAGGAGAAAGTAGATGAAGAGCAACACAGTCAAATTGGCGGCTATACTGCTGGCCTCGACCGCGCTGATCGCGGGTTGTGCCAAGAAAAAGGTCGAAGTTTTGCCTCCGGTTGCCGAAGGCACCGACTACGGCACCGCTCAGCCGGACCCCAACGCGGGGAACGGTCAGATTGTACCGGGCAGCCAAGAGGATTTTCTCGCTTCGATCGGTCAAGCGGGCGATCGCATCCTGTTCGACACCGACCGCTTTAACATCGACGCCGAAGATCAGGGCATACTTCAGGCACAGGCGCAGTGGCTTGCGCGATATCCTAACCGGGGCATCACGGTCGAAGGCCATGCCGACGAACGCGGCACCCGCGACTATAATCTGGCGCTCGGCGAACGGCGTGCCAATTCGGCGAAAAACTATCTTGCCTCGGTTGGCGTCGATGCCGGACGCATCCAAACCGTAAGCTACGGCAAGGAACGTCCGGCAGCGATGGGATCGGATGAAAGCGCCTGGGCACAGAACCGCAGGGCGGTGACGGTTACCGTTCAGTAAAAAACGTGTCCTGCTAATGCGTTACACCGCAGCTTGCTTGACAAGCGCGCGTGGTTCCGTCCATCTGTATGCTGCAGGGGGAGGCATCACATGGACGACAGCAACACGGCAAGCGCATTCAGGTTTCACGGAAGCTGGCAGGAATTCGCGAAGATCGCGGTGCCCAATCTGTTGCTGACCATCGTCACGCTCGGCATTTACCGGTTTTGGGCCACCACCCGCGAACGACAATATCTTTGGGGTAAGACGGACTTCATCGACGAGCGGCTCGAATGGACTGGCACCGGTCTTGAACTGTTTATCGGGTTTATCATGGCGGTCGTGCTCATCCTCGTGCCATTTTTCGGCATCCAGTTCCTGACGCAGGCTCTGGTGTTGCAAGGCTATACCGGTTGGGCGGCGGTACTCACCTTCATGATGTTCGGTTTCATCATGTATATTATCGGCATCGCCCGTTTTCGCGCGCTGCGGTACCGGCTTTCACGCACATACTGGCACGGCATCCGCGGCGGCAGCGACGATCAGGGCTTCGGCTACGGCTGGTCGTATATCTGGAAGACTTTCGTCGGATATCTGGCGCTCGGTTTACTGGTGCCGTGGTCGATGATGAATCTGTGGAATGAACGCTGGAACAAGATGAGTTTCGGGCCGCACAAGATCGAAGCAATTGGCAATTATGCCGAGACGTTCAAGCGCTATCTGCTATTCTATCTGACGCCCTTTGTGCTTTTTATTGTTGCACTGATCGGGGGTGTGATGTTCGGTCAGGCTGAATCGTTCGGAGGTGCAGCCGTTGCGGGCGTACTGATCGTGTTCATTTTTTACGGTGCCTTGGGCGCAGTCGCCTTGGCCTATTACGCCAAATTCTTCCGCGTCGCGGTTGAAGGCATGTCGCTCCACAAGCTAGATTTCGCCTTTCCTGCTCGTACTTTGGATTGGTTCAAACTGTTTATCGGCGATGCGGGACTGTATCTGTTAGCGGCATTGCCGGTTGCAGTGATATTGGGAGCAACGGGTTTGCTTAGCTCATTCGAAATGCCGCTGCCCGGCGAATCCACCGCCGCGTTCGAAAGCAGCATCGTCATTGTCATCATTGCATTTTCCGTACTGCCCTTCGCACTGATCGGTCCGTTCATTCGCTATCGTCACTGGAAATTTTTCGTCACCCACATGGAAGCTTTTGGCGAGGTTAATCTTGACGAGTTGACCCAATCCGAAACCGTTGTCGCCAGACACGGCGAAGGCTTGCTTGATGCGTTCGACGTCGGGGCGATCTAACCGGTGAACACCTCTTTTTCCGCATGGCATTATGACGGCAAGTCAGCGGTCAGGCGTAGTGTTGAGGTGCAGATAGTCGCAAACAGTTTCCTTCTGCTCGAAACCGAACGCCGCCACGGGCCATTTGCTTTTGCCGACCTTAATTACATTGGCGAAAAAGATGGCGCAGACGCT
>JANPAM010000124.1:0-5124 GCA_031429915.1 Sphingomonadales bacterium
GATGATGTTTTTCTGGATCTGGCTGGTGCCGCCGCCGATCGTGGCGGAGAAACTATTCAGATAGGCGCGGTGCCAGTAACCGTCGTCCACGGCGTTTTCGTCGCCCACATAATAGCCCGCCCGGTTGCCCTGGAACTGCAATGAAAACTCGGTGAGTTCGCGGACGAGTTCGGTGCGGGCCAGCTTGTTCATCAACGCCAGCCCCATCGGCCGGTCGCTGGTCAGCGGCGCCATCCGCCTGCGCTGGTTGTTGAGATTGAGCGCTTGGATGTCGATCATATACTCGACCAATTTGTCGCGCATGATTGGATCGTCAAGCACCGGCTTGCCGCCGCGTTTCGACGTCCGCGCCAGATCGACGATGCTCATCACATCCATTTCCTTGACGAAATAGCCGCCGACTGGATTCACCTTCGCGCCGCGCTCATATTCGAGCGTCTTCATAGCGACCATCCAGCCCTGCCCTTCTTCGCCGACAAGGCCTGACGCCGGAATTCGAGCATCGGTGAAGAAGCATTGGGTAAAGCCATATTCGCCGGTGAGCTTCTTCAAACGCCGCGTTTCCACGCCGGGAATTTTCATCGGTGCGAGGAAAAAGGAAAGCCCCGCATATTTGCTCGGCCCGTCGTTTGAGGTGCGCGCGAGCAGGATCATGTAATCGGCACGGTCGCCCAGACTGGTCCAAATCTTCGAGCCGTTGATGACATATTCGTCGCCGTCCCTGACAGCCTTGGTCTGAGCGCTGCCCAGATCGGAACCATGCTCCGGCTCCGAAAAGCCTTGGCACCAGATTTCCTCGGCGGACAGCATCGGCTTGATAAACCGCCGTTTGTCTTCCTCGGAGCCAATGTCGAGCAGCAACGGCCCGGTCCAGCCATTGGCAATCGCGTTGATCATAATCGGCGCGTCATGGCTTTTCATGATCCGCGTGGCGATCCGCTGATATTCGGAATGCATCCCGCGGCCGCCATATTCGGTCGGCCAGGACATCCCGAAATAACCCGCCTCGTAAACCTTGCGCTGCCAGTCACGAAGGAAATCGAACTGCTGGTCGGTGGAAACCTCCATGCAGGTCAGCGGCAACATGAAGCCGGGATCGCGCACGGTATTTTCGGCAAACCACGCTTCACACTGGGCTTCGAATTCGGCGAGTTTTTGGGGATCCGGTTGGCTCATGGCTGATTCCTCTCTAAGCATTTAATTGCGCGATTAAATCACGGATTGCAAGACCCGCGCGCAGCGCTGTTCAAAGTTTGTGCGTGCCGCCTTTCAGGCGACACAAGGCGCGAAGGCACAAAGAAGAAATAAGTTTAGTCTTTGCGGCTTTTCTACTTTGCGCCTTGCAAGTCCGAAGGGCTTGCCCAAAACTTCTCTCTCTATTTCTTGAACGGCCCCATTTCGCCCAGAAACGCAATCTCGCGCTCCATCGCGTGAGTCTCGCGTTCGAGAAAGTCGGCTACCGCAGAGCGAAAGCCCGGATTGGCGATATAATGCGCCGAGTACGTCGGCACCGGCTCGTATCCGCGCGCCAGCTTGTGCTCACCTTGCGCCCCGGCTTCCACGCGCGAAAGGCCGCGCGCGATCGCGTAGTCGATGGCCTGATAATAACACAGCTCGAAATGCAGGAACGGCACATCGTGGGTGCAGCCCCAATAGCGGCCGTAAAGACAATCCGGGCTGACGAAATTGAGTGCGCCCGCAATTGGGCGCTCCCCGTCATAAGCCAAGAACAGGACGATGCTGTCCTTCATGCTCTCGCCGATGATGTCGAAGAATTCGCGGGTGAGATTAGGTTGCCCCCATTTCCGAGCGCCGGTGTCCTGATAGAACATCCAGAACGCATCCCACATGTCAGCGGTGATGTCGGCTCCCGGTATCTGCTCGATCCGAACGGCAGATTGTGCGCCTGCGCGTTCTTTGCGAATGGCCTTGCGTTTGCGCGAAGATAGCGCAGCGAGGAAGCCTTCAAAATCGGCATAGTCGCGGTTCTGCCAATGAAACTGTGTGCCGATGCGTGTCAGCCAACCGGCGGCGCGGAACTGGTCGAGCTCGGCTTCTTCGACAAATGTCGCGTGCGCGGACGAAAGGCCATTCCGGTTGAGTATCGCCTCGACTGCGCCGAGCAAGGCCGGTGCAAGGTCGGGATCGCGCAACAACAATCTCGGCCCCGGCACCGGCGAGAACGGTGCGGCGATCTGAAGCTTGGGATAATATCGCCCGCCAGCGCGCTCAAACGCATCGGCCCAGTGGTGGTCGAATACATATTCGCCTTGGCTATGCATTTTGAGATAGGCGGGGAGTGCTGCGGCGGGCACGCCCTCTGCATCGCGGATCATGATCGGCGCGGGCGACCAGCCGGTGCCGGGGCCAACGCTGCCCGATTCTTCCAGCGCCGACAGGAAGGCATGGCTGACGAACGGGTTGCCGCTCGGGTTAAGCGCATCCCACTGGTCGGCGGGAATGTCGCTGACCTTGCTTAGCAGTTCGGCGGTGACTTCAGGCATCTATAAGGTACCGTAGTCCTGAGCCGTCAGCGCGAAGCGCTGGCGAAAGGGAAGCCTGTCCTGAGCGCCTGCCTTGCAGGCAGTCGAAGGGGCGCTTATCGGTTTCGACTGCGGCATTTTGCTAACTCCGAAATACGATCCCAATCACCACGAGCCAACGCTTCCTTCTTGGCTCTGCTCCATCCCTTAATTTGCTTTTCCGCCGCCTTTGCGTCGTCACGGGTATGGAAAGCGTCATTCCATATAAGCTCGACAGGTCGTCGCTTGTAAGTATAGCCGGGAAAAGCGCCGGACTGGTGTTGCGCCAGCCGCTTTTCCATATCGTCAGTGTGCCCGACATAATAAGTCCCGTCGGCACATTTCAGAATGTAGCAGTGAAACATCCAGTCGCTTGTCATGGCTGCGGCTTCCCAATCACCGTAGCCCTGAGCAGCAGTCGCGTCGCGGCTGCGTCCGTCGAAGGGCGCTTATCGGCATAGCAGCGCGCTACGCGGACAAGCGCCCTTCGACTTTTCGCCAGCGCTTGCGCGCTGACGGCTCAGGACTACGGTGTCTTTTCAATTTCACTTCCTAATTTCGAATTTGCACAACGCAGTCAATCTCGACGGTTGCGTCCCTTGGCAAAACCGGCACGGACACTGCGGCCCGCGCATGTTTGCCTGCGTCGCCGAACACCGCCTCCATCAAGTCCGACGCACCATTGGCGGCTTCGGGCTGGTCGGTGAAGTCGGACTCGGACGCGATAAACACGCCGAGTTTTACGATGCGCTCTACTCGGTTTAAGTCACCGCCGAGCGCCGCCTTCATTTGCGCGATCAGCATGATGGCGCAGGCTTTGGCGGCGGCCTTGGCATCCTCCAGATCGCGAGTGTCGCCTACCCGCCCGGTCAAAACTTTGCCATCAACAAACGGCAGTTGCCCCGAAATGAACAGCATCCCGTTCGCCTCGACCGCAGGCACATAGGATGCCACGGGTGCGGCGGGTTCGGGGAGGGTGATCCCCAGTTCGGCCAGTTTTGCTTCGATCATATTGTCCATCCTTTATCAACCTATCCTCAAATACCGTAGTCCTGAGCAGCAGTCGCGAAGCGGCTGCGTCCGTCGAAGGGCGGCTCTGGGCTGTGAAGCGCCCTTCGACTTTCGCCAGCGCTTGCGCGCTGACGGCTCAGGACTACGGTGAAATAAATTCCACTGCTTCGATCTCCGGAGCAAAAAGCCCCCCCGTCAACTTTTCCCTAATCCAACCTTCCGCGTCGGCCCAACGGTCGAGCCTTGCGTGAGCGGCCTTCGATGAATTGACTCGCTCCCACAACAACGGCTCCCCAACAAAGTGAAGTCGCCAGACATGCGGATGGTGTTCGCCAACCGATTCATGCTGGTGGCCGAGGTCGTCGATAAACACCGCAACGCTCGGTTTATACTCGTCCAATATCCGGCCCAGTGCCTCGCCCTTGCCGCCCTGATTGCAATAGACCGGCGCGTCGATGCCTACCGCTTGCAACTGCGCGGTACGCGGCCCTGCGCGGTGGTCGAGCAGGTTGGTCAGGATCACCACGTCGGCAACTTCGCGCAGCCGGTTGATCGCGTCGACCGCGCCGTCAATCGCCTGCTGCCGTCCCATTTCGGTATCGAAAAATCCGTTCAGCAAATCCCAAACGATGCCGCGTTCGACCGCCGTCCCGTCATGCTTGTGGCGAAGCGCCTCTCCCCAGTCGCCGTGGACCAGATCGAAATGGATATGATGCACCTCGTCGAGCCAGTCGCGAAACGGCACGATCATGTGGAGCAACACTTCGTCGCAATCGGATATCAGCAGCGGCCTGCTCATGCCTCAAGCTCCTGCCGCGCCTGCACGAGCACCGCGGGCGAAACGCCGATGATCGCGGCGCAGGCGATGAGGTCTGGCTCGTGCGCCTCAAGGAAAGAGAGTATCGCCGCCTGTGTGCCCCGCTCGTTGATACTCGCGCGCAATCCTTCCGGCGTCAGTCCGGTCAGCGACAACAACCGCTCGGCGCGTGTTTCGTCCATCAACGCCCAGGCCAGTGCCTGAAAGGCCATCGCTGAGGCCTCTAACTTGCCATTTGTTTCATGCATGGCTTTAGCTTAAGCCAAGCCCACAGCGAACGCAAAGCGGGAAAAGTTCTGTAATGTCGAAAAAGGTGATGATCGTTGAGGATAATGAGCTGAACCTCAAGCTGTTCACCGACCTATTGCGCGCGCACCAGTTCAATGTAGAGGGCGTGCGCGACGGGCGGCTGGCGCTTGAACAGGCGCGGATGTTTGCCCCTGACCTTGTCATCATGGACATCCAGCTGCCGCATGTCAGCGGCATCGACCTGATCGAGGCGATGCAGAAGGACGCGGCGTTATCGGCGATCCCGGTGCTGGCGGTGACCGCCTATGCCGGCAAAGGCGACGAGGAGCGGATTAGGGCAGCAGGCGCGCGCGGCTATCTGTCGAAGCCGGTGTCGGTAATGAAATTTCTGGAGGCGGTGCGGGGAATTGTTGGCTAATCGGGAAAGGGAAGGCAAAGCTATATCCGCCCCTTTGTGGCGATAAGACTGCTCTCGTCTCTAGCTGGCTCAAACCGAGCACTTCTCTCAATTAAGCGGCAAGCAAC
>JANPAM010000125.1:0-1783 GCA_031429915.1 Sphingomonadales bacterium
GAATTGCCAAGTTCGAAATGGACTGGCGCGCGTTCCTGATGACCGCGATGCGGGTACAACAGGAAGCAAAAGCGTCGGGCGGTGTGTCGGTGGTCAGCTCGATCCTAAAAACCGTTGGCACCAAATTGGGGCAGGAACGATCGGAATTGCTGATCGAGATTATAGGGCTTCAAGGGCTTGGCTGGGAAGGCGAAGGTTTTTCAGCCACCGAGATTGCGACCACGCGCGGTTGGCTCTCGAGCAAAGCGACCACTATTTATGGCGGCTCGACCGAAATTCAGAACAACGTCGTTGCCAAGCAAATACTTGGCATGCTCGACCACCAATAAGGGGATAATATCATGGCTGTTTTAAGCGAAGAACAAACCATGCTGCGCGATATGGCGCGCGAGTGGACGAAAAATGAAAGCCCGGTCAGCGCCTTTCGAAAGGTGCGCGATGCGGGCGGTGATCGCGGCTATGATAGCGCGGCGTATAAGGCGATGGCTGATATGGGCTGGGCCGGTGTCATCATCCCGGAGGAATTTGGCGGGTCTGAATTCGGCTGGCTGAGCCTCGGGCTGGTGATCGAGGAAACCGGCAAGACTCTGACCGCCAGCCCGCTCGCTGCGACATCGCTCGCGGCATCGTCTCTGGCATCGGGCGGCAGTGACGCGATTAAGGCTGAATGGCTGCCCAAGCTTGCCAGCGGCGAAGCTGTCGGTGCAATCGCGATTGACGAAGGCGCACGCCACGATCCAGCGGCCGTTGCAACCACCGCGACCCAATCGGCTGACGGCTGGATACTCAATGGCAGCAAGGCCTTCGTACATGAAGCACACGGAGCAAGCCTGCTCGTCGTCGCTGCAAAAACCGATGACGGTATCGCTTTGTTCGCGGTTCCCGCCGATGCTGCAGGCGTAACACTCTCCACCCGCAAGCTGACCGACGCGCGTAGCCACGCTAACATAACTCTGACCAATGTTGCGGTCAGCGCGGATGCAAAGCTGGGTGACGCCAAAGTTTATGATTTGGTGCTCGACCGCGCCCGAGTCATCGCGTCGGCTGAAATGCTCGGTATGGCGGAGCACAGTTTTCAAGTGACGCTCGACTATCTGAAACAACGCGTACAGTTCGGTGAGATCATCGCTCGCTTTCAGGCATTGCAGCACCGAATGGCCGACCTGTTTACCAAGATCGAACTGATGCGCTCTGCGGTCGAAGGCGCGCTGGCCGCACTCGATTCGGGCAGCGATGTATCGGCGCTGGCGTCGGTTGCGAAGGCCACGGCGAATGATGTGCTTCATCTCGTCAGCCGTGAAGTCATCCAGCTTCATGGCGGCATTGGCATGACCGACGAATATGACATCGGCTTTTACATCAAGCGCGCCCGCGTGCTTGAAAATGCGTGGGGGTCTTCGAGTTTCCACCGCAACCGATTTGCGCAACTGGGTGGCTATTGAGTCCAGCCGACGATCTGGAGCCGGCTGCGCCTGATACGGGTGCAGACCGGCTCGCGCTTGACGACCGGGCCAATGACGAGTTTGTCGCTGCCAATCTAAAGCGGAATTACATCGCGAATTTCGCGCATGGGATGCTCGGTATGACCGGGTTTCGGTTGGTCTTTGCGCCGACCTTCGTCCCGACTTATCTTTATCTGCTAACCGGTTCCTCGTTGATGGTCGGAGTTGGACAGTCGTTGCAGCAACTGGGGGCGGTACTGTCGCCGTTGCTGGGTGCGAGCGCAATCGAGGACAAGAAGCGAATCCTGCCTTACGCCAACCGGACCGGTTTGTTGATGCGA
>JANPAM010000126.1:0-2708 GCA_031429915.1 Sphingomonadales bacterium
GGCGCACCTTATCCCTTATTTACGCCAGATGGAGAGTGAGATGGCAACAGCAGCATTAGATACAGCCGACCCGTTGGAGGCATTCCGCACTGAAGTGCGCGAATGGCTTGAAGCGAATTTCCCGAAATCGATGGTCGGCAAGGGCGGCGCGGTGATGACACCCGAGGGGCCGGACGGCTTGGGGCCGGAAGGCAAGGCATGGCGGCTGGCCGTTGGCGCGAAAGGTTGGGGAACGCCGACCTGGCCCAAAGAATATGGCGGTGGCGGGCTTTCTCGTAAGGAAGCGGCGGTCGTCACTCAGGAAATGAACCGGATCGGCGCGTGGAACCCGATTGGCGGCATGGGTACGTTGATGTTCGGCCCGACGTTGCTTGAATTCGGCAGCGAAGAGCAAAAGCTGCGGCATATGCCGTCGATCTGCAATTCGGATATCCGCTGGTGCCAAGGCTATTCGGAACCCGGCGCCGGGTCTGACCTCGCATCGCTGCAATGCTTCGCAGAGGATGCGGGCGACCATTATATCGTCAATGGGCAAAAGACGTGGACGTCTGGTGGCCAATGGGCCGACTGGTGTTTTGCGCTCGTCCGCACCGACAAATTGAAAAAGCATGAGGGCATTACATTCCTGCTGATTGACATGAAGTCGCCGGGCATCGAGGTTAAGCCAATCCGGATGATTTCGGGCGTGTCGCCTTTTTGCGAAACATTTTTCACCAACGTTAAAGTGCCCAAGGAAAACCGGGTCGGTGACGAAGGCTTTGGCTGGACGATTGGCAAGCGCCTATTGCAGCACGAACGCACCAACCTGTCGGGCGGTGCCGGTCCGCGCATGATGATGGGCGGCACTCAATCCTTATCTGAAATTGCAAAGGAGGCATTGGGCACCGATAGCGAAGGCCGGATTGCCGACGCTGAACTGCGAGTGCGAATTGCCAAGTTCGAAATGGACTGGCGCGCGTTCCTGATGACCGCGATGCGGGTACAACAGGAAGCAAAAGCGTCGGGCGGTGTGTCGGTGGTCAGTTCAATCCTGAAAACCGTTGGCACCAAATTGGGGCAGGAACGGTCCGAATTGCTGATCGAGATAATCGGACTTCAGGGGCTTGGCTGGGAAGGCGAAGGCTTTTCCGATACCGAGATTGCGACCACGCGCGGTTGGCTCTCGGGCAAGGCGACCACCATTTATGGCGGCTCGACCGAAATTCAGAACAACGTCGTTGCCAAGCAAATACTTGGCATGCTCGACCACCAATAAGGAATAATATCATGGCTGTTTTAAGCGAAGAACAAACCATGCTGCGCGACATGGCGCGCGAATGGACGAAGAATGAAAGCCCGGTCAGCGCCTTTCGCAAAGTACGCGATGCGGGCGGTGACCGTGGCTATGATGCCGCAGCCTATAAGAGCATGGCTGATATGGGCTGGGCCGGTGTCATTATCCCGGAAGAATTTGGCGGGTCTGAATTCGGTTGGTTGAGCCTTGGGCTGGTGATCGAGGAAACCGGCAAGACTCTGACCGCCAGCCCGCTGGCCGCGACATCGCTCGCGGCATCGGCTCTGGTATCGGGCGGCAGTGACGCGATTAAGGCTGAATGGCTGCCCAAGCTTGCCAGCGGCGAAGCTGTCGGTGCAATCGCGATTGACGAAGGCGCACGCCACGATCCAGCGGCCATTGCAACTACCGCGACCCAATCGGCTGACGGCTGGATACTCAACGGCGGCAAGTCCTTCGTACATGAAGCACACGGGGCAAGCCTTCTGGTCGTCGCTGCAAAGACCGATGACGGTATCGCTTTGTTCGCGGTCCGCGCAGATGCTTCAGGCGTAACACTCTCCACTCGCAAGCTGACCGACGCGCGTAGCCATGCCAACATAGCCCTGACCAATGTTGCAGTCAGCGCGGATGCGAAGCTGGGTGACGCCAAAGTTTATGATTTGGTACTCGACCGCGCCCGAGTCATCGCGTCTGCTGAAATGCTCGGTATGGCGGAGCACAGTTTTCAAGTGACGCTGGACTATCTGAAACAACGCGTTCAGTTTGGCGAGATCATCGCCCGGTTTCAGGCATTGCAGCACCGAATGGCCGACCTGTTTACCAAGATCGAACTGATGCGCTCTGCGGTCGAAGGCGCGCTGGCTGCCCTCGATTCGGGCAGTGACGTGTCAGCGCTGGCGTCGGTTGCGAAGGCCACCGCAAATGACGTTCTTCATCTGGTCAGCCGTGAAGTCATCCAACTTCACGGCGGCATTGGCATGACCGACGAATATGACATCGGCTTTTATATCAAGCGCGCCCGCGTGCTTGAAAATGCGTGGGGGTCTTCGAGCTTCCACCGCAACCGATTTGCACAACTGGGTGGCTATTGAGTCCAGCCGACGATCTGGAGCCGGCTGCGCCTGATACGGGTGCAGACCGGCTCGTCCTTGACGACCGGGCCAATGACGAATTCGTCGCCGCCAATCTAAAGCGGAACTACATCGCGAATTTCGCGCATGGCATGCTTGGTATGACCGGGTTTCGGCTGGTTTTCGCGCCCACCTTCGTCCCGACTTATCTTTACCTGCTGACCGGTTCCTCGTTGATGGTCGGAGTTGGACAGTCGTTGCAGCAACTGGGGGCGGTACTGTCGCCGTTGCTGGGTGCGAGCGCAATCGAGGACAAGAAGCGAATCCTGCCTTACGCCAACCGGACCGGTTTGTTGATGCGA
>JANPAM010000127.1:0-11601 GCA_031429915.1 Sphingomonadales bacterium
CCCAACCCGCGCCTCGCCCAAGAGCAACCCCCATGAACATGCAAGATTTTGGTCTGTCCGCAGAACGCGGCTATCTGTCATCTTATGAAATCGACGAAATCATATTGCCAGACGGCTTCGATGAAGTGCTCGATGCTTCGAGCCAACTTTCCGCATTAATGACGTCGGGCAATGGCCGACATTTCCTGCAGCAGATTGCCTTTCCCGATATGGCGGCATTTCTCGGTTCCGCCAATGACGCACAAATCCGCACCGCGATGGTGCATTACAGCTTCCTCGTCCAAGCCTATGTCTGGGGTGAGAGCGAAGCGCCGACAACCCTGCCCGCCAATCTTGCAATTCCGATGGTCGCGATCGCGGATCATCTAGGACTGGCGCCGTTGCTTCCTTATTCGGGCTATGTCCTCGACAACTGGTACCGTCTCGACAAGTCCGGCGGTATTACGCTCGACAACATCGCTATGTACCAGAATTTCTTTGGTGGGCAGGACGAGAACTGGTTCGTACTGGTCCATGTCGCGATTGAGGCAACGGCCGGGCGCGCGCTGCAATTGGCAGCCGAACTTGTCGAAGCCAGTGCCAACGGCAATGGAACCGAAGTCGAACGGCTGCTTACGCAAATGAATCTCGTGTGGGATGAAATGAACGCGCATTTCGACCGGATGCCCGAACGTTGCGATCCCTATATTTATTTCAACCGGGTTAGGCCGTATATTCACGGTTGGAAGAACAATCCGGCGATGCCTGACGGCCTGATTTACGAAGGTGTCGAGCGATTTGGCGGGCAACCGCAAACGTACCGCGGGCAGACAGGGTCGCAAAGCTCGATTGTGCCCGCAATGGACGCGCTGTTTCAGGTTGTGCATGAAAGCGATCCGCTTCGGGAGTTTCTCGATGAACTCCACGCCTACCGTCCGCCGCAGCACCGTGCGTTTATCGATGCGGTACGCGAAAAGAGCGGGCTTCGCGACTTTGCAAAAACGCAAAACAGTGCCGTAAAAGACGCGTTCAATGTGTGTGTCGAACAAGTCGCCCGCTTCCGAAGTCGGCACCTCGAATATGCTGCAAGCTACATCAACAAGCAGGCACCCAAGGATGCAGGCAACGACACCGATGTCGGAACCGGCGGCACCCCGTTCATGCGCTACCTGAAAAAGCACCGCGACGAGAACCGGGCGCAGACCATTTAACCGGCGCTACGGCTGGGGTAGCAATCCCAGCCGTCCCCGCATCGACCAGCGGGCCAGCATCAGCACCGAAACGATGGCGAGCCCTGTTGCCAGCCCGGTCCACACCCCAATGCCGTCCCAGCCTTGCCTGAATGCAAGCCATGCGCCGACGCCGATACCGACCACCCAATAGCCGAATGCCGCGAAATACATCGGGACCGTGGTATCGTGTAGCCCACGCAACATGCCTGCCCCGACAACCTGAGCGCCGTCGACAATCTGGAATATCGCCGCGACCATCAGGAAACCGACTGCGAGGTTGAACACTTGAGTAGTTTCAGCGTCGACCGGGGTAATGAATATCCCGATCAATGCCTCAGGGAAAAGATAGATGAACACCGCCATCACTGCCATAAAACCGGTGCCGAGGACGAACCCGGTCCAGCCAGCACGCGTGATGCCAGTGGCATCGCGGCGGCCATAGGCTAGACCGACGCGCACCGTTGCCGCCTGCGCCAGTCCCATCGGCACCATGAATGTCAGCGAAGCAATTTGCAGCGCGATTGCGTGCGCCGCTACCGATGCCTCGTTGATCAATCCCATCAACAATATCGCAATGGCAAACACCCCGCCTTCGAAACCCATCGTCACACCAATCGGCAGACCAAGCCGCCAGATTTGGCGAAACCGGGCCCAATCGGCGCGCCACCAGCGGCCAAGCAATTTGTAGCGACGGAATTTGGGGTGGAGACTGACTACCGCGAGCATTACGCCAAGTTGCAGAAAATTGGTGATCGTGCTGCCGATGCCAGCGCCAAGAAGCCCAAGCTGCGGCAAGCCATAATTGCCCAGTATCAGGCCGTAGTTGATCACCGCATTGGCGATTACTGCGCCAAGGCTGACCACCATCGCAAAGATCGGGCGTTCGAGCGCGGCAACGAAATTTCGAAGTACCAGAAAGCAAATAAAAGGCAGGATCGACCACATATAGGCACGGACAAATATCGCCGCGTCGGCGGAAAGATCGGGCTGCTGCCCCGCAGCTATCAGTATGGCTTCGGCATTCCACAGGATCGCCCAAATCGGTATCATCACCGCGAGCGCGGACCAGAAGCCCTGTCGCACCGTTCGCCTTATATCGCGGACCGAATGCGCCATTCTGCCCTTTTCCGACGCCATCATCGGCGCAGTCGCGGTCATTAGCCCCATGCAAAAAATTGCGAAAATCATCGCGAGGTTATGGCCCAAAGCCCCCGCCGCTAGTTCGCTCGGGCCAAGCCAACCAAGGAGAATTACGTCGGTCACGCCGATCAGCATCATTGTCAGGTTGGACAGGATCATCGGCCAGGCAAGCGATGCCGTTGCCCGAAGCTCACTTCGCCAAGGGGACTGACCGTCCGAAAGAGTTGCTACACTGGTCATGAGCGCCGCCTAACCGATGGGCGGAATTCAAACCAGCAAAAGCTTGCTAAGGATACGGAAACTGATCTCCGAGGAAAAACCCGCCTAAGTGTACTTCCAGTCGCCCACGGTGTTGAAAGCGGGAAGTGACACGCTGTTTGCGTCGCTGGCAGCTGCTGGCTGCACCGCTGCGGCAAGGTTACCGGCGCTCAATCCAGCGGCGGCGATCAAATAAGGCGAAACGCGGTGGCTAGTACAAAGTCCACCATTGCCGTCGCTAACCAGCCGCTGTTCAAACTCGACGCCTTGCTGGTTCTGCTTGGAACGTTTCACTGTTGAAACCGCAAGCTGGCCTTCGCCAAAATCGATAACGAATTTCGTGCCGTTCGGAACATCGAGCAATCCGTCGATTAACGCGCCGGAGACCGACAGGTTACGCACTACGACGGAGTAGCAGTGATTGTGATGGATAATCCGCACCTTGCGGAACATCGACTGACGGTCATTGCGCTGCTTGGCTGGCCCCGCAGGTTGGATGATCCATTCTTCATTCGTAAACCGCTCATGCAAAACATCGCAAGGAACTGCTTCGCTGTAGACAAAGCCCTGAATGTGACTGACGTTCAGTTTGCGGACCAACTCGATCTGATCAAGAGTCTCGATCCCTTCCGCCGTGGTTTCCATGTCGAGCGCCTCGGCAAGCGCAACGATCGCAGCGATAATGGCTCCGTTTCGCGAACCAGGTTCGGTTGCACCACGCACGAAACTCTGGTCGATCTTAATCTTGTCGAATGGCGCGGACTGCAAATAGCCTAGCGACGAATAGCCTGTGCCAAAATCGTCAAGCGCAAGCCGGACACCGATTTCTTTAAGGTCGGCGAACATTTTGTCGGTCTGCGCAGTTTCGCGGAGAAACACGCCTTCGGTAATCTCGAGCTCGAGCCGATCCGCATCCAATCCACTGCTTGCGAGCGCTTCAGAGACAATTTTCGGCAATAGATCATTGGCAAATTGTAGCGGCGACACGTTGACTGCGACGCGCAGTTTGCCAGGCCATTTTGCCGCATCCTCGCAAGCCTTTTTTAAAGCCCAATCGCCCAACGGGCCGATCAGATTTGCTTCTTCGGCAATAGGGATAAACAAGGACGGAGAAATTGGCCCCCGCTCCGGATGAGTCCAACGGATCAAAGCTTCCGCGCCCGTAACCGTGTTGGTTTTGGTGCACACTACAGGTTGATAATGAAGCGCCATTTGACCGCTCTGCAACGCATCGCGAAGATCGTCCTCAAGCACTTTGCGGTCTTCGGCGGCTTGATGCAGTTCGCTTGAATAAAAACGGAACCGTCCACGCCCGTTGCCTTTTGCAGCATAGAGCGCGAGGTCGGCATTCCGGACCAAATCCTCGCTATTCATGCCATCGAACGGGCTGATAGCTATCCCGACCGAAGCGCCGATAATGCATCGACTGCCTTCGACCGAATAGGGTTGTGACAGACTTCGGATTATTTCGGCCGCCATGTCGCCAAGCGTGCCGCGATCTTCTGTATCGGGCAACATGACCTGAAATTCATCGCCACCCAGACGGCACACTTTTTCGGTGCTGCCGACCACCTTCAGCAAACGTTCGGCCACCTGTTTTAGCAGTGCGTCACCAGCCGGATGGCCAAGCGTATCGTTCACCTGCTTAAACCGGTCGAGGTCGATCAGCATGATAGCGCACGGTCGTTGTTGAGGCTTGAACGCAGTCAGCGTGGTCTCCAGCATTTTCGACATGCGATAACGATTCAGCAGCCCGGTCAGCGAATCGTAAGTCGCCAACCGCGAGGTGTCGTCGGTCGAGCGGCGCTGCGCTGTGATATCAACGCCGCTGCCACGGTATCCGGTGAAGCCGCCACTGCCGTCGAATTGAGGTTGCCCCGATATTGCCCACCAGCGTTCGTCTTCGAGCCAGGCCGACCGGACCGCCAGCTCGTCGAATTTCGATTGCTTAACCAGCATGAAAGGCAAAGTTCGCTGACGGCCGCCCTCGGATTCTGACCTGCCGAACAATTCGACGAACGGCCGACCAAGTAATTCACCAGGCTGTTTGCCAAATGTTTCAGAAATCGAGTCGGTGAGATAGGTTATTTCGCCCGACGCGTTCGTCGACCAGAACCAGCCTTGCCGAGTCTCCTCGTAATTTTGCAACAACAGCAACGCTTCCTGGGTTTTGCTGTGGGGCATCTGGACGACATTTTGCTGAGTGATCCGCGAGCTTAACTTGTTGAAAAAAGTACGCGAGTCGCCATAGCGCGCTGCTGCGCCGGAGGCGCTGCCCTCAGAATTGCTTTCCTGCTCGTTTCGTCTTGCCACGTGGTAAATCCTTCAACCAGCAGTCTTTACCCGCACTGCGTTGCTGAATGGTAAACACCGGGCCAAGGAACTTGGGCGGTATCGACACGTTGACTGGGAACGTCGAGACCGGTGAACGCAAACGCGCAGCTCCAAAGCCAGCGCGATGTCGAAAGCTAAGCTGAGGACTGGGCTGCGAAAATCACTGTCAGCGCCCGGGCTAGCTCGGGTGCAGTGAACGGCTTATTAAGACGCGAAGCAGCGTTCATCGCGGGCGTCGGAAGCTCTAACCCGCCATAGCCGGTAACCATAATAAACGGCATATCTTTCGCAACCAGCACTTCGACAATTGGAGAGCTGCTGGATCCGTTCAAATTAGCGTCAACTAATGCACAGTCGATCTGCTCATTTTCCGCTTTGGCTAGCGCATCAGCAACATTACCGACCGGTCCGACCACTTCGCATTCCATGTCCTCGAGCAACATCGATAGATGCTCGGCAATCATCCATTCGTCCTCGACCACCAGAATTTTCCGGCCTGACAAACCGGGTGCGGTGCTCATTGGATCTGTTCCTTTTCATAACCGAGGGTAGAGTCGATAATTGCGTCGGTCAGCGGGACGCAGATCAGAACCTTCAAACCGTCGCTCGCATAATCGAGGTCGACCTTGCCTTGCAAATCATAGGCGATGCTTCGCTCGATGAAACGGCTGCCCTGCCCTTGCCGATCAGGGACAACGACGGCGGGGCCACCCGACTCTTGCCAATGGAAGCATAATATCTGGTCACTGGCATCAGTTTTGCTGTCTATTTCCCAAGTGACAAATATTGAACCGGACCTCGTCGACAGTGACCCGTATTTAACAGCGTTGGTGGCAAGCTCGTGAAAAATCATAGCCAAAGCAAGGCTAGGTTGTGGTCGCAGGTGGATTGGCGGTCCATCACTGATGACAAATTGCTCGCTTTCCGAAAATGGCCTGATTGCGCGGTTCACCAAATGGCGAAGATCGACGACCTTCCAGTTCCCGGCGATCACTAGGTCATTTGCGCTGGCCAGCGCTTGCAAACGGCCACTGAAGGACTCACTAAAAGCATCCAGAGTGTGGCTGCCCCGCTTGGTCTGGCTGGCAATCGACTGGACGACGGTAAGCGTATTTTTGACACGGTGGCTTAGCTCACCAATCATCAGTTCCTGGTGCCGCTCGCTGGCCTTTCGCTCGGTGACGTCTTCAATCGATAAAAGAATGGCGGCGCGCCTGTTGCTGTCCGCCTCGACCCGCCGTGCGTGAAGCGACAAATCCCTGGTACCGCGTGACTCGGTCGTAATCTGCATTTCAAAGTCATCGATCTGGCCGTGCTGCGGCAACATATCTTCTAGCAGTAATCGTAATTCAGCGCCGTTCCACATGCCTTTGTCCAAATCATAAACAAGAACACCGACTGCCTTGTCTGCTTCAATTTTGAACATCCGCGAAAATGCGGCACTCACCATTTGCACGCGTAAATCGTCATCGAGCACGAGCAACGGAGTGCGGACACTTTCCACGACCGCCACCGAAAAGTTTTTCTCCGCCTTGGTGTCAGCAAATATCTGTTTCAAATCAGTGATATCTACAAAGGTTGCAACCGCACCTGCAATCCGATTGTCATGTGTGCGATAAGGCAAAACACGCATACGGTAGCACCGACCTGAATCCGAACCCACTTCAGCTTCGGATATTTTCAGATGCTCGACCGCCTCCCGCGCTTTTTCGAGCAAATCTCCGCCGGTGAAGCCTTGTGCGAAATCAGCAATCGGTCGCCCGATATCTTCCAGACGCAACGAGAATACCGAACTGAGCGCAGGAGTGAACCATTTGATCTGCATTTCCATGTCGAGAAAAATGGTCGCAATATCGTTGCCAAGCAGCAGGTTCTTCAGATCGTCACTGACCGTTCCGAGCTCGACAATCTTTCGGTCGAGCTGGGCATTGATAGTCGACAGTTCTTCGTTGAGCGCCTGCAACTCTTCCTTCGAAGCTTCGAGTTCCTCGTTAGTAGCCTGCAACTCCTCATTGACGCTGGTCACCTCTTCGTTAGCAGCGGTCAGTTCCTCGTTGGTCGTTTCATACTGTTCGACCGTGTTATGCATCTCCTCGCGAGCCTCGCGTAGCTGCCGTTCGATGTCGTCGGTATTTATCGAGCCCGCCGGAAGGATTATTGCTTCGTCCGGTTGAGCTACGATTTCTTGATTGCGGGCAAAGGTCAGCATTATCATGCCGTGATCATCGTCTTTATATCGGACGGGACTGGCCGACACATTTACGATACTCTTTTGACCACCGACTTTCATCGAAGCTTGAATAGTTGCCGGTTTCCGCTCCTCGATAACCTTTTGCACTGCGCTTCTGATCGGCAGCCGCAACCCTTCGCGGGCCAACGCCAACACGTCCATTGTTGGCGACCCGGCGGGTTGAAGCAGGAATTCTTCTGTGTTGCCGTGAAAATGCAGCGCGCAGTAGTTGCGGTCAATCAGCACTGAGGCAGGCGCGAAATGATCGGCAAGTGTTTTGAGTGCAATGTCAGCAAGCTTCGGCGGAATCTTATCACGCTGCGGAGCGTTCTCCGAGCTCGGCCAGTCCGAAAAATGGATCGCTGATGATCGGGCCGCGCCCAGTCGTCTGTAAATACGCCACCGTTTGGAAATGTTTTCAAACAGATGCCCGCGCGCGCCGATGGTTTCAGCATTGCCCAAAAACAGATATCCGCCTTCACGTAAGGCAAAATGGGCGAGCGACAGAACTTTTTCCTGAGCCTGCGGTTGCAAATAAATCAACAAGTTACGGCAACAAACCAAGTCCATCCGGGAATATGGCGGGTCGTTCAATAGATTTTGCGGGGCAAATAACACCCGTTCGCGGATATGTGGTTTCACCCGGTAATAATTATCCTCGATTTTGTCGAAGAAGCGTTCGAGCCGTTTGGGTGACAATGCCTCCACCATCGAGCCGGGAAATGTCGCTTTGCGCGCTGCGCCCAGATGATGTTCTGCGGCGTCGGTGGCAAAGACCTTGATATTCAGTGCCTTGCCAGAGCTTTCTGCATATTCGCTGAGCAGCATGGCAACCGAATAGGCCTCTTCGCCAGTCGAACACGCGGTGACCCAGGCGCGTATCGTTTGGTCGGACGCGGCCCGCTCAATCAACGGCGCGATGACATCGTGCCCAAGCGCATCCCAAGCCTCGGGATCGCGGAAAAATGCAGTTACGTTGATCATCAAATCTTTACCGAGCGCCGTCAGCTCCGGCCGATCTTCATTTAACAAAGCAATATATTCGTCGAGGTTTTCGATATGCGCCAGCCCCATCCTACGGTGAACGCGCCGCGCCAGCGTAGTGCGTTTATAAGCGCTAAAATCGTGAATTCCGCTTGCCCGCAACATTTCAAGTACATCATCAATCCCATTGGCAGATTTGGCCTCGATAACTTCGGGCTTGTCGGCGATGTAGCTATGCTGGGCATATTCGATCAACGCCTTTGGCATATCCTCTGGCGCGAGCACATAATCGATCAGGTCGGTCGCGATTGCGTGCCGCGGCATTGAATCGAACTTGGCTGTCTTCGGATCTTGAGCAATGCAGAGTCCGCCCATTTGCTTGATGTCGAGCAATCCGGCGCTACCGTTGCTGCCAGCACCGGTCAGGACGATCGCAATTGCTTTTTCTTTTTTGTCATTGGCGAGCGAGGCGAAGAATTTGTCGATCGGGTGGCGAAGGCCGCGCTTTTCTTCGGGGTTTTCGAGGCGGAAAACGCCGTCTTCGATCAGCAATGTTTTTGCAGGGACTATGACATAGACATGGTCGGGCTTGACCCGCATCCCTTCCTTCACCTGCGCCAGCGGCATTTTGGTTTCGCGGCTTAACAGGTCGGCAAGCAGGCTTTCGCGGGTCGGGTCGAGATGCTGGACGATAACGAAAGCCATGCCGCTGTCGGCTGGCATTGCTCGCAAGAACGAACTGGCCACTTCAAGCCCGCCCGCAGACATGCCGATACCGACAATTGGAAAATCATTATCTTTTAAGCGCGCGGGTTCAGCTTGGTCGGCCTGTGTCTCCTCTGTGGGACTTGGGGTTTTTGCCAATCTGTGCCGCCCATCTCGCCGATACGCAAAGAATCGGCTAATTATTTACATGCAAACGATACAATAGGCCGATACGCTCCGGTGTCGTCTATATTCGTATCAATGATCGTATCTAAGTAAAATGCGACATTGAACTTGTAATGTAGGATTTGTCCTGCCAGCCCCGTCGCTGAAAATCTTTAACCGGCCTTCTGGCTGATCGGGGCTGTCGCAACAGCCCCGATGGTATTCTTTGTATCTCAAGCCGGTTCGGCGCGCGTTTCAGGTGAGACTTTAGTGTGACCTTCCAGCTTGACCGTGGGCCTCGCTACTCCTATATCCTAGAGTATCCCGCCCTTCGGGAATGGCCTGATCGTCGCGCAATCTGGCTAACGTATTGAAGGGTGTGGATTTTCACATACGCGAAACGGCTGCACAGCAGAGTCCGACTCATCGGGGCTTTGCCATGCGGCCTTTCTTCGTCTGTGGCACTGCGTTCGCATGTTCTTAAGTTTTAAGCGAGGCTCAAGCTCCAATATGGCAACCCGTACCGCTCCGGCATCACTGTCGCGTCAAAAACGTATCCGCAAAATCTTCGGTAACATCCACGAAGTTATCGACATGCCGAACCTGATCGAGGTCCAGCGCGAGAGCTACGAGCAGTTCCTTCGCTCGGACCCCAATATTGGGTATGTGTCAGGCTTGGAAAAGACGCTTCGCAGCGTTTTCCCGATCCGCGATTTTGCCGGAACGTCGGAACTCGATTTCGTTCATTACGAACTCGAAGACCCCAAATATGACGTCGAAGAGTGCCGCCAGCGAGGGATTACCTATGCCGCACAGATGAAAGTCACGCTCCGCCTGATCGTGTTCGAGGTCGACCCCGACACCGAAGCGCGTTCGGTTTTGGATATCAAGGAGCAGGACGTTTACATGGGCGACATGCCGCTCATGACTCACAACGGCACCTTCTTCATCAACGGCACAGAGCGAGTCATCGTCAGCCAAATGCACCGTTCGCCGGGCGTTTTGTTCGACCATGACCGCGGCAAAACGCACTCGTCGGGCAAATATCTCTTCGCCGCTCGAGTCATTCCGTATCGCGGTTCGTGGCTGGATTTTGAATTCGACGCCAAGGACATCGTCAATGTTCGTATCGACCGCAAGCGCAAGCTGCCCGTCACGACGTTGCTTTACGGTCTCGGCATGAATGACGAGGAAATCCTCAACCACTTCTACAACCGCGTAATCTTCCAGCGTGGAAAAGGTGGCTGGATCATCCCCTTCAACGCCGAGCAATGGCGCGCTTCGAAGCCGATGTTCGACATCGTTGACGCGAAATCGGGCGAAGTCATCTTCCCAGCTGGCACCAAGGTAACCCCGCGTGCCGCCAACAAGGCAGTCAAGGACGGCCTGACCGATCTGCTGATCCCGACCGAAGAAATCTTCGGGCGATATTCAGCGCTCGACCTGATCGATGAGAAAACCGGTCGGATTTATGTCGAGGCTGGCGATGAAATCACCGCTGAAAATCTTGAAATGCTCGACAAGGCAGGTGTTGATGCGCTCGAACTGCTCGACATCGACCATGTCATCACCGGTGCATGGATGCGCAACACGCTGAAGGCCGACAAGGCCGAGAACCGCGACATGGGCCTTGATGCGATCTACCGCGTGATGCGCCCAGGCGAGCCGCCAACGCGCGAAACCGCCGAGGCTTTGTTCGCTGGGCTGTTCTTCGACGCTGAGCGTTACGACCTGTCCGCCGTTGGCCGCGTCAAGCTCAACATGCGTTTGCAACTCGATGCCGCTGACGATCACACTACGCTCCGCAACGAGGATATCCTCGCTGTGGTCAAGGAACTGGTGAACCTGAAGGACGGCAAGGGCGAAATCGACGATATCGATAACCTCGGCAACCGCCGGGTCCGTTCGGTCGGCGAATTGCTCGAAAACCAGTACCGCGTCGGTCTGCTCCGCATGGAGCGAGCCGTAAAAGAGCGTATGTCATCGGTCGACGTATCGACCGTGATGCCAAACGACCTGATCAACGCCAAGCCAGCGGTTGCCGCTGTCCGCGAATTCTTCGGCTCAAGCCAGCTTTCGCAGTTCATGGATCAGACCAATCCGCTGTCCGAAGTTACCCACAAGCGCCGCGTGTCGGCACTCGGACCAGGTGGTTTGACCCGCGAGCGCGCTGGCTTCGAAGTCCGCGACGTTCACCCGACACATTATGGCCGTATCTGCCCGATTGAAACGCCGGAAGGCCCGAACATCGGTCTGATCAACTCGCTGGCAAGCTTCAGCCGAGTAAACAAATACGGCTTCATTGAAACGCCGTACCGCAAGGTCATCGACCACAAGGTCACCGACGACGTGGTCTATCTCTCCGCGATGGAAGAACAGAAAAACACGATTGCTCAGGCCAACGCCGAGCTGACCGAAGACGGCAGCTTTGTCGAGGAACTGATCTCGTCACGCGAATCCGGCGAATTCCTGATGGCACCGCGCGATCAGGTGACACTGATGGACGTGTCGCCAAAGCAGCTGGTGTCGGTTGCAGCATCGCTTATTCCATTCCTGGAAAACGATGACGCGAAC
>JANPAM010000128.1:0-2499 GCA_031429915.1 Sphingomonadales bacterium
TTTTGCAGGTATCGAAGCACTTTTTGCTGCCGTTCCGGCAGTTGTAGTGGCAATGAGAACTGGCAAATTTGCGTCGGCTTGCGCATAGACGCGCCATGTCCTCCCCAGAAACTCCCAAGAACTTAATCGGCGAACGCGAACTTGTCGTTATGATGGCGTCGCTCATGGCGCTCAATGCGCTCGCGATTGATGCCATGCTTCCTGCCTTTCCGGCGATAATACAGGGGCTGGCGGTCAGCAACGCCAACGACATACAATATGTCATCTCGGTCTTTTTATTCGGGACTGGGCTGGGCGCACTTATTTATGGCCCGCTTTCTGATCGCTATGGGCGTAAACCGATATTGCTAATTTCGACAGTCGGTTCTGCAATCTTCACCCTGGCGTGCAGTTTTTCCGACAGCTTTCAGTTTCTGCTAGCGATGCGGTTTTGCCACGGCTTGATTGCGGCCGCGATGGGTGTGCTTGTCATTTCGGTCATCCGCGACCGTTTTTCCGGCGATGCGATGGCCAAACGGATGTCAACGATATTCCTGATTTTCATGATCGTGCCAATCATTGCGCCAACCATTGGTCAAGCGGTGCTGCTTTTCGCTGGTTGGCGAACGATTTTCGACCTGATGGCGGTTATGGCGCTGCTTGCGGCTTTTTGGGTTTGGCGCAGGCTCCCCGAAACACTCGCGCCTGAAAATGTCATTCCGATCGAACCTCATGCTCTTGCCAAAGCATGGAAACGGGTGGTGCGCCATCGCAATGCAGCTGGATATATGCTTGGCGCAGGCATCGTGCAGGGAGCTTTGTTTGGCTACCTCAACAGCTCGCAGCAGTTGTTCGACAAAGTTTTCAACGCCAAAGATTTCTTTACCATAGGGTTCGCCATTGTGGCCATCGGCATTGCTGTATCCAATTTTACCAACGCGCGGATTGTAGAGCGATTTGGCGCACGACGGGTATCGCAAACCGCCTTGATTACGTTCATCGTTCTGGGCGCGCTGCAACTCGCTGCTGCGTTTATATTCCCCTCATCGCTTCCGATTTTCCTGACGCTGATGACCATGAACATGGCGATGGTCGGTTTTATCGGATCGAACTTTTCATCAATTGCGATGACGCCCTTCGGCAATGTTGCCGGGGCCGCATCCTCGTTCCAGACATTTGCCCGCACGATCATTGCTGCCTCCATCGGCGCGACCATTGGCCAGCAATTTGACGGCAGCGTCGCCCCGGTAGCAGCGGGATTTATGGTATGTGGTCTGGTCGCACTGGCGCTGGTCTTGTGGTGCGAAAACGGCAAGCTGTTCACCCGGCCGGGCACCACCCAACGCACTCCGCTGTAAGACAAAGAAAAGGGGCACCGGAGCGCCCCTTTAACTTTTAAACGGTGTAACGGCTCAATCGACGACCGGACCGGGGAACTCACCCATATCGGGCGCATCGTCTTGCATCTGGTCATGTTGAAGGTTTGAATTGCGCATACCGTAGATGAAGTACAGCGCGATCGCACCGACCAGGAAGTAAACGAAGAACATCAGTACGTTTACCGGCACTGTCGTGATCAGATACAGGCAAGACAGGATCCCGAGCGCCGGTACGATTGGATACAGCGGCACCGAGAAACCACGCGGTAAGTCAGGTGCTGCACGGCG
Source organism: Sphingomonadales bacterium (assembly GCA_031429915.1). Lineage (GTDB taxonomy): Bacteria > Pseudomonadota > Alphaproteobacteria > Sphingomonadales > Sphingomonadaceae > Sphingorhabdus_B. The sequence goes on from JANPAM010000128.1 coordinate 1,647, forward strand.
CAGGTAGATGACCGACAGGCAGACGATGGCGAATGCCGCCAGCGTACCGACGGAGGTCATGTCGCCCAACACATTGATGTCAAAGAAACCAGCCGCAATCGCCGTAATCGTGCCAACCAGCAGCGTGTTGACATATGGCGTCTGGAACTTTGGATGCACCTTCGAGAAAATCTTGGGCAGCAATCCGTCCCGCGCCATTGTATAGAAGATACGCGTTTGCGCATACATCAGCACCAGCACCACCGAGGTCAAACCGATAATCGCACCGATTTTGATGGTCTTGGCAAGCCAGCCCCATTGCGCCCCGAAGCTATCGACAACGACGGCTACAGGATCGGGCACATTCAGCGTACCATAAGGAACCAGCAGCGTCATGATTGCCGCCACCAGCATGTAGATGACAGTGCAGACAATCAACGATCCAATAATGCCGAAGGGCATATCGCGTTTCGGGTCTTTGGCTTCTTGTCCGGCGGTTGAAACAGCTTCGAAGCCGATATAGGCGAAGAAGACGATTGAAGCTGCACGCATGATCCCGTCAACGCCAAACTCGCCTGGGCCGGTGTTTTCAGGAATAAACGGCGTCCAGTTCGTCGCCATCAACTCGGGAAGGTTGGTCAGGACAATATAGCCGCCGACGAGGATGAAAGCGGCCAGCACGCTGACTTTAATGGCAACGATGATGTTGTTAACCTTAGCCGATTCCGACACGCCGATCATCAGCAACAGCGAAAGCGCCATACAGACGAGGAAGGCTGGTAAATTGAAGATTGCGGTTACCGTCGCGCCATCCACGAGAATTGGCGCGCCGTCGCGCATCAGAACTTGTCCGGTTGGGCCAGTGAACTGAGCG
>JANPAM010000129.1:0-7924 GCA_031429915.1 Sphingomonadales bacterium
ACAATTGGCCGGCAAAATGCATCGCCCACAATGCAGACATCGGTCACACCATCACGTGTCATCGTATCGAGCAACTGAACAACATCGAACGATATTCCCGGAAGCGTGACGACAGTGCCTCCGCGATTGAGGATTGTTGCGGCGAATATAAAACCAGTGCCGTGCATCAGCGGCGCGGCAGGGAGTCCAACTGGCGGCGTAGCGCCTTCGAGCCGGGTGCGGATATGATAAAGGTTGGCAGTCTCGGGATCGCTGGTAGTGTTGGACGCCATGAACATGTCATGTTGTCGCCACATCACCCCGCGCGGCAAGCCGGTGGTGCCGCCTGTGTAGATCAGCAACTGGTCGTCCCCGCTTCGACCACCTGCACTGACCGGCTGCGCTGCCGATTGCAATGCTGTTTCATAAGGGATTGCCCAGTCGGGGCAGGCGGCAGCGCCGTCGTCAACGAAAAACCAGGTTTTTACCATGGGGCAGCGCGCACGTACTGCCCCCGCCTGCGCGGCATAAGCGCCATGGAAGATTACGGCGGCGGCATCGGCGTCGGTCCAAAGCTGGACCAGCTCGTCGCCGGTGTAGCGATAGTTGGTGTTGACGGGCACCAGGCTGGCTTTAAATGCCGCAAACACGCTTTCCATATAGGCAGGTGAATTATGTAAGTAGAGCGCTACCTTATCTTGGCGCTGCAATCCGCCATCGACTAATGCAACTGCGATGCGATCAGCTCGCGCATCAAAATCGCGCCAGCTGGTGCGAGCTTCACCATGGGCAAGCGCAATGCTATCAGGAATAGTGCCGGCAACAGTTTCCCAAACATCCGCAAAATTCCATTCGGTCGAAAGAGAACACGTTGAACCGAGGTCTTTGTTCGCTTGCACTAGAATGCCTCTCTTGACCAAATTACTCTATGGTCCTACAATAAGATAATGTTAAAAGCTAGAGGGTGAATATGAGAAACTCAAGCGCTTCCGACTTCGCTCCGCTTAAGGGCGTCAGGATTATCGATTTCTCAACCAACATGGCTGGGCCGTATGCCACGATGATTTTAGCCCAACTTGGCGCCGAAGTCGTAAAGGTCGAGTCTCCCGCTGGCGACGATGCGCGTGCATGGGCTCCCGAAATAGACGGGGCGAGTATCGTTCATCGTCACATGAATGCGGGCAAACGGGGAATTGTGCTCGATCTTCGAACTAAAGGAGGTCGTGAAGCAGCACTAGCTATTGCGGCACGGTCCGACGTCCTTCTGCAAAGCATGCGACCGGGGGTCGCCGCGCGCATTGGTATTGGCGAAGATGCGGTTCGCGCTGCAAATCCCGACATTCTCTATTATTCATTGAACGCCTTTGGCACAGGGCCGGTCGGTAGTGTGCTGCCGGGCTATGATCCGTTGGTTCAGGCTTTTACCGGAATCATGCGGATGAACGGCCATGATGGCGCGCCGCCGGTGCGCTGTGCGCCTTCGGTTATCGACCTTGGCACTGGCCAGTGGATAGCGATGGGCGTGCTCGCTGCCATGCTCGCAAAAAATCGCGGTCAGCCTGTTCGCAACATGGAAACTGCGCTTGTCGATACCGCGTTCAGCCTCGTCGCCTATCAGGCGACGACGGCAAAAATGACTGGCCAGAGGCCCAAGCGTGCTGGTTCGGGAAATCCGATTGCTGCACCTTACGAGGTATACTCCGCCCGCGATGGTGATGTAATGATTGCTGCGCCGAACCAGCGGCTTTGGGAGCGCGTCGCTGAGGTGTTGGGAATTGCAGACTTAGTTACCGATCCGCGCTTCCTGGCCGTCGCTGATCGCAGTCGTAACAATAGCGAACTGACAGCGGTAATAACCGCTGCGCTCTCAAGCGACGATGTCAGTATATGGGTCGATCGGCTGATGGCCGCGGGGGTGCCAGTCACGGCGGTGGCAGGGTTGGAAGAAGCTGTCGATGCTGACGCCACCACCGAGCGGGGAACGTTTGCCGAACTTGACGGCGTGCCGCATGTCCGGCTGCCATGGGTCGCAAACGGCGAATCTGTGCCGTGGGCCAGCCGTGCACCAATGCTTGGCGAGCACACTGTCGACATATTGCGCGAAAGCGGGTTCGATCAATCCTCAATCGACGCCATGCTACGCGATGGTGCGGCCGTTGCGGATGTTGCATGGGAGGCCGCAGCATGAGCAGCTTAAGCGGAGCTCCACTGCGAGTTGTCGAAATCAGCAGCGGAATCGCCGGCGCGTATTGTGGCTGGTTGTTGCGGCAAATGGGTGCCGATGTGGCGTGTCTCGGCCCCACGCTCCATACTGAGGTCGGCGCCGACCCGATTACTTTGGCGCGTGCCTTTTATGCTGCGGACAAGCAAATAATATCGGACGAAGCGGCAGTCGACGCTTTGGCAGCCGCCGACCTGGTGATTACTGACGATGCAGAGCGGTTGGTTGGGCTGACTGCACACTCCATAAACGAGCTAGCCGCCACTCAGCCCGATACGGTCTTCGGTATCACCTCGGTCTTTGGACTGACCGGCCCATTGGCGGACGTGGCTGCGGTGCCCATCAATGCGCAGGCTGAAGCCGGGGTCGCATGGGCGCTTGGCGAACAGGGTCGACCGCCGCTTTCCATCCCGCCGGGTATTCTCGGATGTCAAGCAGGCGCGCATCTTGCTGCGGCCTGCCTGATGGCGCGATTGGCAGGGCCAGCATCTGAAGGGCGGATTGTGGACATCGCGCTCAACGATGTGCTGGCGCATTATGTTGGGGTCAATTGCCGATTTTATATCCATCATGGGATGAGCTGGAAGCGCGCAGGGCGACGAGCAGCTGATTCAGGCGGCGCATATCCGTTCGTTATCCTGCCTTGTGCAGATGGTGCGGTGTGTCTTTCAGGCAGGACCCGTCCTGAGTGGGAGCGTTTCGTTGAAGCGATGGGCAGGCCAGCCTGGTCGCAAGAACTGCGTTACCAGAAACTGCGCGCGATGGGCCAGCAATATCCAGAAGAAGTCGATGCGTTGATCGTGCCTTGGCTGGCCGAGCGCACTAAGGCCGAGATCGGCGAAATCGCCGACCGTCACCAACTTACCATCGCGCCGCTGCGCAATCTGGACGACGTCATTGCAACCTCCCAGTTCAGCGAACGCGAATTTCTGCGTCCATGGGCAGCAGGCGGCCGCGAACTCGTTGGACCGGGATTGCCCTTCCGGGTTGCGGAATTGCGCGGTCATGAACAAGCGCCAAATTATGCGGCCAGATTGCTGGCGAACGCTGGCGGTGCGCCACGCGCGACGAGTTCCGGCCCACTTTCGGGAATACGCGTACTGGATATGGGCTGGGTTTGGGCCGCACCGCAGGTGGGCAGCATACTTGCCCAATTGGGCGCCGAAGTCATTAAGGTCGAACATCGTGCCCGCCCAGACAATTCGCGACTGTCGGGGGCGGTCATTCGCGATGGCCAACGGATAGAAGGTCAGACCGTCGATATGTCGCCCATGTTCCACCAAATCAACAAGGGCAAACTTGGGATCACGCTAAATCTGAAAGAGCCGGAGGGCATCGATCTTTTGAAGCAGCTCGCTGCAACATGCGATATCGTACTCGAAAATATGTCAGCGGGCTCGGTCGAGCGGTCTGGGATCGGCTACGATACCCTGAGTGCGGCCAACCCAAGGCTCATCATGGCTGCGATGTCCGGGGCAGGGCAATTTGGGCCATTGTCGGATATGCGAACCTACGCGCCTACCATGTCGAGCTTCGTCGGCCTGGAATCGCTTGTGGGATATGCGGGTGAATTGCCCACCGGAGCGCTCAATTTTGCGATCGGCGATCCGAATGCGGCGGTCCATGCGTTAGTTGCATTGTTTGCTGCGCTCGCGCGTCGCGAGACAACCGGGCAGGGATGTTACATCGATCTTTCTCTTACTGAGGCGTTGCTCGCCACCCTCACACCTTATACCCTGCATTCACAGATGGAAGGGCGACAGTCGCCCACGGCAGGTAATGCGCATCCAACGATGGCCCCGCACGGTATCTATCCTGCCGCCGGAGACGATAACTGGCTCTCGCTTGCAGTACGAGACGATGATGATTGGGAAGCGCTCGGGCGCGTAGCGGAGAATCAGCCTTGGACGCAAGATGCGCAATTCGCCGATACAGCTAGCCGGATTGCCAATCGGGAAGCCCTCGATGTCATACTCGCTGTCTGGACCGCAACCAAGGACCGCGACTCATTTGTTGCAGAACTTCGGGAAGCGGGAGTGCCAGCCTCACCGGTCAATGACATTGAAGGTCTTTGGAACGATCCCCAGATCGATGCGCGCGGAATGGCAGATCTGGTCGATTTACCCGGACTTGGTCCTGAACTGTTATTCCGTGCACCATGGACGGTCAGCGGAATAGACGTAATGACCGGAACTCGCGGGCCAGTTGTTGGCGAACACAATGAAGAAGTATTGCGGGGAATGCTCGGCCTGTCAGCCGATGATTTTGACCGATTAATCGCAACGGGCGTGATTAGCTAAGCCAATCACGCCCGTGTATCGATAGAATTAGTATTTTAGGCGGACGCTTCCGCCAACTCGTTGCTGCGCATTTTGAAACCCCGGTAGTCGTGCGCGGCGACATCCTCGCAAATTTCGGCATAAGTGTTCATGCCGTTGAAATAAGCAGTGAAAACGCGCGGCTTTCCGGGAAGGTTGGAGTTCATATACCAAGAATCGACGGTATGGAACAACGTTGGCCCAACCGACTCGGCGATATCTTCCACCCATTTATTCTCTGCACCCGTGGTAGCTTCGAATTCCGTCGCACCCGTTTCGCGCATGTGCGTCATCACATCTGCGACCCAATCAACATTCAGTTCGATGCAGCCTGGGAAGTTGGTCAATATTCCCGGGCTACCCGGACCTGTGATCATGAACAGATTGGGGAAACCAGCCGAGCAAAGCCCAAGATAAGCGCGCGGGCCGTCCTGCCATTTTTCGGATAGTGACAGACCGCCCTTGCCGCTAAGATTCAACTTGTTGAGTGTGCCCGTTACCGTGTCAAAACCGGTGGCAAACACGATAGTATCGAGCGTGTAATGGTCGCCATTCTGCAGCGTCAATCCGTCGGCATTGGCTTCGCGGATCGGATTTTTCCGTATACTGACAATACCAACATTGTCGCGGTTGAAGGTCTCGTAATAATTTGTGTCGATTGGTGGCCGCTTGGTTCCGACCGGGTGATTGAAGTCACACAGCACGTCTGCCTTTGCGGGATCGCTAACGGTGTCGCGTATTTTTGCCTCGATATAACCGGCGACAGTTGCGTTTGCTTTGGGATCGAAGACAATGTCATTGTAGCTGGTAAACATGAACCGGAAGCTTCCGATCTCCCACAGCCTGTCAAGCGTCGCTTCACGCTCTGCATCCGACACCTCAAGCGCTGATTTTTGCGGCAACTCGAACGGCATGCCGATCGGCGAAGCCGTGATCAGACGCCGCGCTTCTTGGTGATTTGCTTCCATCTCAAGTCGCATTTCATCGGTCAGGTCGTGGTTGCGGGCAGGCACACTGTAATTGGCCGTTCGTTGGAAAACCGTTAGCTGATCGGCTTGCTCGGCGATCATCGGGGTACTCTGGATGCCGCTCGACCCGGTGCCGATCAGACCGACCCGCTTGCCGGTGAAATCAACCCCTTCATGCGGCCATAAAGCGGTATGATAGACATCGCCGGTGAAGTTCTCGAGACCAGGTATGCTAGGCTTAGCAGGCATCGATGTGTTACCCACGCCGGTGATGAGAAACCTTGCCTGGACAGTCTCGCCGCTATCGGTCTCGACCTGCCATTTGTGCGCCGTTTCGTCATAAATCCCCGCGCTAACGCGGGTGCCAAAGTCGATGTCCTTTTTCAGGTCAAGCCGGTCGGCAACAAAATTAAGATAAGCGAGTATCTCGGGCTGAGCCGGGTAGCGGCAACTCCATTTCCACTCTTTGCGAATCTCGTCGGAGAAGGAATAGCAATAATAATGGCTTTCCGAATCGCAGCGCGCACCAGGATAGCGATTCCAATACCATGTTCCGCCGACACCATCGGCGGCCTCAAATAAACGAGTCGTGAACCCGAGCTCCCGCAGGCGGTGAAGCATATATAGCCCCGAAAACCCAGCCCCTACGATGACAGCATCGACTTCGCTCGATTGCGCCTGCGTGTGCATCTCCATGTGATCTCTCCTTACTTTCTTTACCATTCTGTAGTGCAAAGACCAAAATATGTCAATTGTCCTACCGTAGATTTATATGCGCTAGAGAGCTCGCAAGCCGACCTCGCCAATGTAAGAAAAAAATCTACGGTCCAACAATTGACAATGGCGATAATATCATCAAGACTAAGGGAGTAAGTTTAAACGCTTTGATGAAACAAGTTTGAACAACGGGAGAGTATTATGAAGGGATTTCGAACTGCATTCTTTGGCGCCAGCGTGGCTGCGCTGAGCATCGGGCTAACCGGAGTCGCGCAGGCGCAGGACGCAGCGCAGCCGACAAGTGAAGCGCCACAGCCTGAAACATCTGATGGTGACATTGTTGTCACCGCCAACAAACGCGAGCAGAATCTGAACGATGTTGGGATGACTGTGACGGCAATCAGCGGTGATGATCTCGACGAGCGTCGAATCACCTCGGTTCAGGATATTGCCGCTGCTATCCCCGGCCTCAAATTTGCAGAGAGTGGGGCGGGCACACCGATCTACACGCTACGCGGCATTGGCTTCAACGAAGAGAGTTTGGGCGTCTATCCCTCGGTCAGCGTGTATACCGATGAAGTTCCGTTGCCTTTCCCCGTCCTCGCTCTGCGGGCGGCATTCGACCTCGAGCGGGTCGAGGCACTTAAGGGGCCGCAAGGAACCTTGTTCGGCCAGAATGCCACTGGCGGCGCAATTAACTACATCGCGGCAAAGCCGACGAGTTCGCTCGAATACGGCGCCGACATTAGCTATGGCCGCTTCAACGATATAAGTGGCAATGCTTTCATTAGTACACCACTGGGTGCGCCGGGGGCCGGAGGTGTGCGGTTAGCAGTAACGGCTGCTAACAGCGACGGATGGCAACAAAGTCTGACTCGATCAGGGGACCGCAATGGCGCGCAAAAATATATTGCTGGCCGTCTTTCTATTGACGTAAATCCGACCGAAAAGCTGCGTTTACTTGCGACATTCACCGCGTGGCAGGACAAGAGCGAACCGCAAGCGGCACAACTGATCGCTGTACGCGCGCAGAACCCTGCTGCAGTTCAGCCCGGTGTCCGCGCGTCACCGTTCGGAACGAGAAATCCGCGCTCTGCCGATTGGACGACCACGGCGAATTACGTCGTGTTGAATCCCACGTTTACGGCAACCGTGCCACGTACCACGCCCGATCTTTCGCCCCGCAGTAACCGAAAGTTCATTCAGGGAGCACTGCGCGCCGACCTCGACCTCGGCGACGTTGCGACGCTAACGTCGATCACGTCGTATCTCGACTTCGATCAGGATCTTTACAGCGATAAGGATGGTACCGCGCAGGCCGTGGCCAACATCGGAAACGGGTTGGGAAAAATCCGTTCGTTTAATCAGGAACTGCGGATCGCCAATCAGGGCAGCGGACCCTTTCGTTGGGTGATAGGCGCGAATTACGAAAAAAGTCGGACTTTCGAGGACCAGGCCCTGACTTTCGCTAACGGATCGTCTTCGGCACCCGGCACGCTCTTCATCAACACTACCAGCAGTGAGGTGCTGCAGAATATCCGTAACTACGCCGGCTTTGCGAACGCCGAATATGATATTGCCGATACCCTGACCTTCAAGCTCGGTGGACGCTACACCAAATCCCGTAACCGCGCAGAATTATGCTCGAAAGGCAATGGTGATGGCCTGGTATCGGTCCTTTTCAACATTATCGGCGGATTTTCCGGTAACCCGTTTACTCC
>JANPAM010000130.1:0-16337 GCA_031429915.1 Sphingomonadales bacterium
TATATCGACGTTTGGGTGCTGCAAACTATTCGCGAGGGCGCCGACGAAACGCCGTTTGCGCAGCTCTGGCTGGCGGCAATTTATATCAACTCGGTACTGCTCGCGGCGTGGTCGGCGCTCTATTATGCAATCAACTATTTCGTCCGCGCCGAGGAACAGGCCGACCAGATGCTTAGGCTCGAGGCGCAGGCGACCAGTGCGCAGCTGACAATGCTCCGGTACCAGCTGAACCCGCATTTCCTGTTCAACACGCTGAACAGCATTTCCACGCTCGTGTTGCTGAAACAGACCGAACAAGCCAACGCAATGCTGTCACGGCTATCATCGTTCTTGCGCTTCACACTCATCAACGAGGCTGAGGCCAAAGTGCCGCTGACTCAGGAAATCGAGACGCTGAAGCTCTATCTCGATATCGAGAAAATGCGCTTCGAAGAACGCCTCCGCACCACGTTCGACATCGATCCGGCAGCAACAAATGCACTGGTCCCATCCCTGCTTCTGCAACCTTTGGTCGAGAACGCGATTAAGTATGCAGTTACGCCAAAAGAGGAAGGTGCCGATATCTCGATAAGTGCTCATCTGGTCGGGCAAAGGCTGCGGATTATCGTATCGGATACGGGCCCAGGGTTGCTGCTAGGGCAGCAAGACCATAGTCTTTCAACGGGCGTAGGCATGGCCAACACGCGCGAGCGGCTGTCACAAGCCTATGGCGACAATCAGCGGTTTGAACATTATGTAAAGGCAAGTGGGGGGTTTGAGGTTTTGTTAGAGTTACCTTATCAAACCAAAACGATTAGCGTAGAAAACAATCAAGCGGGGGCAAAGAACCAAGGATTGATAACCGCATGACCATCCGCACTATCCTCGTCGATGACGAGAAACTGGCGATCCAAGGCCTTGAACTGCGCCTTCAGCAGTTTGATGACATCGAAATAGTCGCGACCTGTCACAACGGACGTGAAGCGATCCGCAAGATCAAGACGCTGAAACCCGATTTGGTGTTTCTTGATATTCAAATGCCCGGTTTTGACGGATTTTCGGTGGTTCAGGGGGTGATGGATATCGACCCGCCTTTATTCGTATTCGTCACGGCGTATTCGGAACATGCGATCAAGGCGTTCGAGGCGCAGGCAATCGATTACCTGATGAAGCCGGTCGAACCCGACCGCCTTGCCGACACAATGGATCGAGTGCGCGGGCGGCTGTCCGACAAGCGGCAGTCGGAAGAGCTCGAACGTTTGCGGAGCGTCATTAACGAAGTGGCGCCCAATACCGAAATGCCGGTTGTCGGTCCAGATGACGAGATGGCGAGCTCTCGTTTCGAGAAGCTCATTAACGTCAAAGACCGCGGTCAGATTTTCCGGGTCGACGTCGAGAGCATCGAGCGGATTGACGCGGCTGGCGATTATATGTGCATCTACACCGCCGAAACGTCGCTAATCCTCCGCGAGACGATGAAGGATCTGGAAAAGCGCCTCGACCCGAGAACGTTTCAGCGGGTTCATCGTTCAACGATCGTCAATCTCGATCAGGTGCGTCAGGTGAAGCCCCACACCAACGGCGAATGCTTCCTTGTGCTCGAATCGGGTGCTCAGGTGAAGGTAAGCCGCAGCTACCGCGACGTTGTCGCGCGGTTTGTGCATTAAAGGAGAAGCAGGGATGGCCGAAGCAGACGCCGCACCACGAAAAAATGCCAGCGACTTCCATCCTTATATCCTCGAAATTTTCGACGGCTATGTCCACGGCAAGCTGACCAAGCGTGAGTTCATCGCGCAAGCGGGGAAGTTTGCCGCAGCAGGCATAACTGGCGCGATGATCCTGAAGCAGCTTCAGCCCGATTATGCACTGGCGCAGCAGGTTGCACCCACCGATCCGGCGATTGTCACCGAAAGGGTTGTGATCCCCAGTCCCGAAGGTAATGGATCGATTATTGGTTTGATGGCCAAACCCGCCGGGGCAAAGGGGCGCCTACCCGCCGTGCTGGTGATCCACGAAAATCGCGGACTAAACCCTTATGTCGAAGACGTTGTTCGGCGGCTGGCGAAGGCGGGCTATCTGGCGCTCGGCCCCGATGGGCTCTCATCGCTCGGCGGCTATCCGGGCAATGACGAGAAGGGCCGTGAATTGCAGGCAAAGCTTGATCCTGCAAAACTGCTCGAGGATTTCTTCGCCAGCTTCGAATATTTGCGCGATCACAAGGAAAGCACGAGCAAAGTCGGCGCGGTCGGCTTCTGCTACGGCGGCGGCGTGTGCAATGCGCTCGCGGTCGCCTATCCTGAAATGGCGGCATCGGTGCCTTATTACGGCCGCCAGCCCAAAGCGTCAGAAGTAGCCGCCATCCGGGCACCGCTGCTGATCCATTATGCAGAAGTGGACGAGCGAGTAAATGCGGGATGGCTCCCCTATCAGGCGGCGTTGATTTCGAACCAAAAGCGATTTCAGGTGCATTTCTATCCTGGAACACAACACGGGTTCCATAACGACAGCACTCCGCGTTATGACAAAGCGGCAGCGGAATTGTCCTGGGCTAGGACGCTGGAGTTCTTCGGAAAGAACTTGCGCTAACGGCGCGCTCCAAAGAAATTCCTGAGTAGAACCGCCGCTTCTTCCGCCGCGATACCGGCATAAACCTCGGGCCGATGATGCACCGTTGGTTGTTCGAACAGCCTTGGTCCGTGCGCTACCGCTCCGCCTTTGGGGTCGTCCGCTCCGTAATAAAGCCGTGCGATCCTCGCATGGGCAATGGCGCCTGCGCACATCGCGCAGGGTTCTAAAGTCACCCATAGGTCGCAGCCTGTCAGGCGGTCGTTACCCAGAAACGCTGCTGCCTCACGCATCGCGATGATTTCGGCGTGGGCGGTGGGGTCGTGGCTGACGACAGGGCGGTTTGCCCCGCGACCGATGATTACGCCATCCTTGACTACAATCGCGCCGACCGGCACCTCACCAGTCGCCGCCGCAGCTTTTGCCAGCGTTAGCGCTTCTTGCATCATTTCGCGGGCTTTGGTCAGCGGCATCCGGCCTCGCTAGCGCTTTACGGCGCTTTTGGCTACACAGCGGCTTGACGTTTTAGCCTTCGGAGGTTAGGGGCAGCGCTCTCGCGGGATAGTGATTCCGCCCACACTCATTTTTTACAGGATACACATCATGGCGCGCATTTGCGAACTCACTGGCAAGGGCCGTATGGTCGGCAACAATGTGAGCCACGCCAACAACAAGACCAAGCGCACTTTTCTGCCGAACTTGCAGAATGTGACCTTGTTGTCGGACTCGATGGAGCAGGGCTTCAAATTCCGTGTATCGACCTCGGGCCTTCGCTCGGTTGAGCATGTCGGCGGACTCGACAACTGGTTACTGAAAACCAAGAACGAGAAGCTTTCTTTGAACGCCCGCAAGGTGAAGAAAGAAATTGCGAAGAAGTTGACAGCTGCAGCCTGATTTTTCGGCGGCTGCTTAGGCGGCCAGATTAGAGCGAATCAAAACCGGGGGCGGGTGACGCTTCCGGTTTTTTCTTTTGTCCGCGCTCAGACAGGCGGATTTTCATCAGCAACGTGCGCTGCCAAATGTTGAAATTATTGTCCGAGATCAGCCAGATTATTGTGTCATTTCCCTCGCGGGTAATTGCTACCCCTTCCATGTTATCAACCAAGAGCGGCGCGGCTAGCGTGGCGATGACTTTGCCTGCCACGGTCGCCCCGGATTTGACGACCGCGGGGTCGATCACCGCGAGCTTGGCCGCAAATCCTTTGGGAAAGCCAATGGATCGGTTGAGGATCAGCAGGCGACCGTCGGGCAGCATAGTGCCGTCGGTGACGCGGTACCCTGCGGGCGGGCGATAGCTGAATTTTGAAATGCCGGTTCCCGGCTCGACCGGATCGCCGGAGAATATCAATGCCTGATGGGTGTCGGGGTCAAGGCTTTCGGCGATCACTACAAAGCGTCCATCACGCAATCGGATGATCGACTCGGCCCCTTTGTTGGCTGACCAGCCCTGCATTTCTGCCGGACGAACCATGCCGTTTGACCGAGCGAATGACCGCGAGAAACGCCTGATCGCATGCTTTGCTTCGTAGCTCACCCAGAACTGCCCGCTGTCGGCATCAAAGCTAATACCCTCGCTATCCCGGTCGGCATAAGTTTTACCCAAGCCGTGCGATTCGGGCAGCGGCGCAATGAATGGCCGGTCGGTACGGTCGTCGTTGGTTAATCCAAAACCAACTAATGTGCCGGCATCGCTAACCCCGACAAATCTTCCACCGGGCAACGCGGTAAGCGCGGATATACCGCCAAAATCGCGGTTGCCGCTGCCCAATTCCCATGCCGCCAAGAAAATCAAGTCGCCGACACGGCGCACGCCGGGATGTGCCGGATCAAGTGTCAGTGGCTTCATCGCAATGTTCTGGCTGTTGTTTTTATAGATCGTCCGAACACCGCCCAGCGACAGCGCCGCCAGTGTCATCAACAGAAACAAACGGGTAAATTTTGCTATCATCGCGCTCGCCATAGCTGTTCATCAAAACAAACCCAAGCATGAACAGAATATAACGCGACATTCAGCAAACGGTCAAAATGGAAAGCACATAAAGACGTCGTCGGGGCAACATGCACCGCCCGCCTCACTCCAAATAGTGGGATGACCAGACAAGGAGAAGTACGATGAAATTTAAGAAAAACATTGGCGCGCTGGTCCTTGCAGCAACTGCTGTTACCGGTTTTGCTGCGACACCTGCGATGGCGCGCGACCGTTATGACGACGGCTACCGCTACAGCAATTATGATAATCGCGATTATCGCAGTCAGCAGCGCGATTATTACGAAGATGGCCAGTATAACAATCGTCAGTATAACAACGGCTACCAGCGGTGCAGTAAGGGCACTACCGGCACAATCATTGGTGCGGCTGCTGGCGGCTTGCTCGGTAACCAGGTTGCCCGCCGTGGCAACAAGACCGAGGGCAGCATAATCGGTGCAGCCGTAGGTGCGTTGGCCGGCCGTGCACTCGCCAAATCGAGCAGCAACTGCAACCGCTATCGCTAAATTGAATTGATCTTTCTGTTTGGCGGCGGGCCCTGAACCTTCTCCCCGCCAGACGAAAACTGAAAGGCCGGTGTTCGAAAGAATGCTGGCCTTTTTAGTTGCAAGTGAAACTTGTCGTGCTTGCTGATATCCGGCAAAGCGCTCTCCATGACATCATCGCTCGATTCCAGCCGCGCCGCAGTCCGTCCGCTTCACAGAACCCCAGAACCAGAGGTGCTCGCGCCGTTGGTTGCTGCAGCGCAAGTCGATGGTAATGAGCGGGTAGCGATCATCAAAAAGGCGCGCAGGTTGCTGGCTGATTTGCGAAAAGCGCAAACCGACAGCTGGGTAAACCAGTTCCTTCAAGAATACCGACTTGGTACCGAAGAGGGCACCGCGCTGTTGTCGCTGGCAGAAGCGTTCCTGCGAGTCCCAGACCCGGAAACCGCCGACCTTCTGATCGCCGACAAGCTGACCGAAGCCGACTGGCGCGGGCACAAGGGGCAGTCATCGAGCATGCTGGTCAACAGCGCGACATGGGGGCTCGTGCTTGGCAAAGCAGTGCTTGGCGACAGCAATAGCAGCCTGAAGCGCCTGATCGCGCGCGCCGGTGAGCCGTTCGTTCGCCAAGGCGTAGGCGCGGCAATGCGGCTGATGGGGCAGGTCTTTGTCATGGGCCGCGATATCGACGAAGCGATGAAGCGGATGGAGTTGAAGGACAATCGCGGCTTTACTGCAAGCTTCGATATGCTGGGTGAGGCGGCACGGACCAAGGCCGATGCCGAGCGTTATTTCCAATCCTACGCAAATGCTATCGCCGCCGTCGGCAAGAACGCAGGCCGGGGACATAGCGTGTCGGTCAAATTGTCGGCACTCCACCCGCGTTATGAAACCGCACAATCGGGGAAATGCGTGCCCGAATTGGCGGAAATGGTCGGCGAACTGGGGCGCTCGGCGGCGTCGCTTGGCGTGCAGCTAACCGTCGATGCGGAAGAAGCCAATCGGTTGGAGATGAGCTTCGATATAATCGAAGTCGTGGCGAAAGATCCCGCACTCACCGGCTGGGACGGTTTGGGAATGGCGGTTCAGGCCTATTCAAAGCGTGCCCGGCCAACGATTGCTTGGGCGAATGCGCTTGGCGCTTCGACCGGGCGTATCATGCAGGTCAGGCTTGTCAAAGGCGCCTATTGGGACAGCGAGATCAAGCATGCGCAGGAGCGTGGGCTGTCCGACTTTCCATTGTTCACGCGTAAGCCTGCGACCGACGTATCATATCTCGCCTGTGCGCGCGATATGTTTGCTGCCGCCAATATCCGCCCGGCCTTTGCCACGCACAACGCGCTGACCGTTGCGACTTTGCTCGAATGGGCTGGGGGCAACCGCGTTTTCGAATTTCAGCGGTTGCACGGTATGGGTGAGGGGCTGTTCGAGCGGCTTGTGCGCGAGGATGGCTATCACTGCCGGACCTATGCGCCGGTCGGTGGCCACCGCGATTTGCTGGCCTATCTGGTGCGGCGTTTGCTCGAGAACGGCGCAAACTCCAGCTTTGTCCATCAACTGGCGGACCAGTCGATCAGCGAGGATGAACTGCTCGCCGACCCGGTCGAGAAGGTCATGGCAGTCGGCGGAATGCGACATTCGGCGATTGCCTTGCCAGCCGATCTATTCCGGCCAGAGCGCGTCAACAGCTTGGGGCTGGACCTTGACGATGCCGAGGTGCTGAGTGCCACCGCCGCAGACGTTGCTCAGCCTGCCAAGCTGGATGTGAAAACAGGCAGCGATGCCACAGCGTCGATTACGGCCGCACTCTCAGCCTACCCTGCATGGTCCGCAACACCACTAGACGACCGCGCCGATTGCCTCGACCGTTTGGCCGATTTGCTCGAAGAAAACCGAAGCCAACTAATGGCAATCGCGGTGCAAGAGGCGAAAAAGACCATTCCCGACGCGCTTTCCGAAGTGCGTGAGGCGATTGATTTTTGCCGCTATTATGCCGCTCGAGCGCGAACCGACCTGATGCCAGTCGAACTCCCGGGCCCGACAGGCGAGCGCAATGTGCTTCGCCATGAAGGTCGCGGCGTCTGGGTCGCGATTGCGCCTTGGAATTTCCCGCTGGCGATATTTCTGGGGCAGGTCGCCGCCGCTTTGGTCGCTGGCAACACCGTAGTTGCCAAACCGGCGCCGCAGACCCCCGCTGTTGCCGCTCTCGCGGTTGAACTGGCGCACAAGGCAGGTATTCCCAAGGCGGCTTTGCAACTCGTGACCGGCGGCGGCGATGTCGGCTCCGCACTGACCGCCGATGTCAGGATATCGGGCGTCGTGTTCACCGGCTCAGTTCCGACCGCAAAGGCCATCGCGCGCAGCCTGCTTATCGACGACAACCGGCCATTGGTGCCGCTAATTGCCGAGACCGGCGGCCTGAACGCAATGGTGGTCGATTCGACTGCGTTGTCCGAACAGGTCGTGCGCGACGTCATCGTCTCGGGCTTCCAATCGGCTGGGCAACGCTGCTCCGCGCTGCGGTTGCTCTTGCTTCAAGAGGATATCGCCGAGCACACGCTCGAAATGCTGCGCGGTGCGATGGATACGCTGAATGTTGGCGAACCCGCCAATGCGGCGACCGATGTCGGGCCGGTCATCGACCAAGCATCCTACGACAAACTCATGGCCTACCGCGAACGCGTGAAGAACCGCATCGTGCATAGCATATCGGTGCCAGCGGGTGGCCTGTTCGTGCCGCCGACGCTCATCCGGCTCGACGATATGGACCAGTTGGAGGGCGAATGGTTCGGCCCGCTGGTCCATGTCGCGACATGGAAGGCCGGGACGATGGAGCAGGTCATCGACCGAATCAACGCACGCGGCTTCGGCCTGACGATGGGCCTCCACAGCCGGATCGCGCGCAACGGCGAGTTGGTCGAACGCGCAGCGCGAGTCGGCAATCTCTACATCAATCGCTCGATGATCGGGGCGGTGGTCGGCAGTCAACCATTTGGCGGCGAGGGCCTGTCCGGCACCGGCCCAAAGGCTGGGGGCCCACACTACCTCTACCGTTTTTGTGTGGAACGGACGACGAGTACTGATACGACGAGTGCTGGCGGTAATGCTTCGTTGTTGTCATTAGAGGATAATTATTGAGATTGCGAAACCCGCAGAAAACTGCGCAAGTTGATAGTGAAATTGACATTATCGAGTTGGCTGGGGTCTCACCTGAAACAGCATTGAAAAGCGGCGGGTACGGGGCTGAGGGTGACACTGGGTGACACCGATGCCAGATTTGGGTGACACGCAAATCCGTGGTTTTCAAATATAGCTGATTACATGCCCCTACAGCCATTGGGCGGTCACGGATGTTGGGCAACCTTGGCAGGAAACGTCCTATTTTGCAAGTCTAAATTCCCCCCCGTTTCCGCAACATGATAAGCGAGTTGAAGATTCATTTAACGCAAAGATCGCAAAGATTTTGAAGAGGGAAGTCTTCATTCTACAACGCCGGATGCGCATTTTGCTTATTGAGGATGATATTTGAGCTTCGCTCTTGAAAACCTCTGCGCCCTTTGTGTTAAATTCTTTCCGGGTCACACGTCAGTCCTCGCGGCAGCGGACCCATCTTTTGCGGCCGGAGCGCCATAACGCTCCATCATAGGAGCGGGTGGTACCGGCCCATCGTGCGCTCAAAATTAGCTCTTCGCGAATTGCGTCTTTAGCTACCAAGGCAAGACGCAGTTCCGACTTGCGCATCCACCATTGCGACGCGGTTACCGGCACATCATGCCCGTCATCGGCAAGCCGGGCCAAAAATAGAGACGCACTAGGTACATGACCAAAGCCAAGCCGGACTTCGATTGGCCGCGGCCCTGCTGTTTTGCACAGAAGACCTCCTGTTGCATGTGCGGGCATCGGGCCAATCATCAACGCAATTGGGAACAAGCACAAACATCGCTTCATAGTGCGAAAATGCCGCACCTGGAATGAACGACAGCTTAAGACAGAATACGGTGAGGGATACGGTGACAGTGCACTAATTTACCCTCTGGGCATTCCGTAACCCCACCTTTTCGGCGGTTAATGTATCGTCCCCAACGTCGTCTCAACGCTCAACAGTATAATCAGCCGCTCGATCTGGCGCCAGCGGCAGAAGTTTAGGTGGTTGCCGATGGTGCGGCTCGCCTCGGCTCGGTCGGCGGCTTCTAGTCCTGCGGCCTTGCCGAACCGGTCGATCAAAGTTTCGGCTTCGACAACATCGCGTGGTTCGACATAAAGCGGCAGATACATAAGTGCGCGGGCTTTCCGGTTGTTGGGTGTGGGCTAGCTATACGCCGCCAGTGTCGCAGAACGGTCAAAGCAATTGGTTAGCGCAAATTAACGCTGTCGATGAGGCTTGCTTGGAACACGCTTTCGGTGGCAAAGGGGCGGCATGAAAAACCAGAGAAACAAAGCTGCGGGTGGCATCTTTATCGCTATCGGGATGCTCGGCGGCGCGATTGTCGGCGTGCTGATGGACCAACCGTCGGCGGGGATGGTTATCGGTCTGGGGCTAGGAATTGCGGCCGCCGCGCTCACTTGGTTCATCGACAGCAAACGCGGTTAAGGAAAAGCAGAACATGTGGAAGCATATCCGGAATATTGTCCTGATCTTCATCGTGCTTGGCGCGATTGGTGTTTGGTACATGGCACGGCCCGATGTGGCGAAGCTCTCGCTCGATGCGGTGTCTGGGGCGAAGCCCGTAATTGGCGAACCGCGAGAACAAACTATACCGACGGTCAATATTGCCGAGGTGGATCGCTGGAAGGCAGGCGAAAAGCCGGTTGTGGCCGCTGGGTTGACCGTCGAGCGATTTGCCGAAGCGCTCGATCACCCGCGCAATATGTACGTTCTGCCGAACGGCGATGTGTTGGTCGCCGAAACCAATTCTCCGCCAAAGAAGAGCGGCGGGGTTGAGGCTATGGTCATGAAATGGCTGATGGGTAAGGCCGGTGCTGGCGTTCCGTCGGCGAACCGAATCACTCTGCTGCGCGATGCCGATGGCGACGGTAAGCCCGAATTGAAAACACCGTTCATTACCGGTCTTAACTCGCCGTTCGGAATGGCGCTGGTCGGAGACACGCTTTATGTTGCTAACACCGACGCGGTGCTGGCGTTCGCGTATAAGGAAGGCGACACCAAGATTGCAGATAGCGGTAAGAAAGTTACCGATCTCAATGGCACGACCCCCAACAATCACTGGACTCGCAACCTCGCCGCTTCGCCCGATGGCAAGAAACTTTACATCGCTGTCGGTTCTAACAGCAACATTGGCGAAGGCGGGATGAAGCGCGAAGAGGGCCGCGCGCGGGTGTTCGAACTCGACATCGCTAGCGGCAAAAAGATTTCTTACGCCGCCGGTTTGCGTAACCCGGTCGGGCTCGACTTTGATTCAAACGGCGTGCTTTGGACCGTGGTCAACGAACGCGACATGCTCGGGTCGGACCTTGTGCCCGACTATCTGGCGCAGGTCGAATTCGGCGCCGATTATGGCTGGCCGAACCATTTCTGGGGTGGCTATACCGACCACCGCGTTCAGCCGCCGCGTCCCGAAAAGCGTCAGTATGAGCGGCGGCCTGATTATGCGCTTGGGTCACATACTGCACCTCTGGGGCTGGCTTTTGCTGATAAGGCAAAGCTTGGCGGGAACTTTACAAGCGGCGCGTTCGTTGCGCGGCACGGGTCGTGGAACCGCAAACCAGCGTCTGGCTATGACGTTGTGTTCGTGAATTTCAAAGGCGGGCTGCCCATTGGCAAACCGGTCAACGTGATGACCGGCTTCCTCGACAAGGATGGCAACGCGCAGGGGCGTCCGACGATGCTTGCGGTGCATAAGGATGGTTCGCTGCTGGTGAGCGACGATGTTGGCAATATCATCTGGCGCGTGCGGGCGAAGGGTTAGGCTGCGTTATAATTACATGTCGTCATCCTGAACTCGTTTCAGGACAACGCACTACCGCTCGCTATCCTGAAACAAGTTCAGGATGACGGCTGGTATGTTTTGGTGAAACCTAAATCTTCCGCCCGGCCCGTCCGGCGAGTTCGACTGCATAGTGCCACGCAATCCTGCCAGATCGGCCACCACGGCCCTGCGCAAAAGCCAACGCATCGGCTTGATCCCAGTCGAGGTCGAAGTGGGCCGCATACGCACCGACCATCTCTAAATACGCATCCTGATCAGGATATTGGAAGCCAAGTTTAAGACCGAACCTGTCAGCTAGCGCCAGATTGTCGTCAATACTGTCGCGCGGGTTGAGTGCATCATTCTGCTCGCCCACTGACCGTTCGACGATGTTGCGCCGGTTCGATGTTACGTAGAGCCGGACATTGTTGGGCCGCGCCTCGACCCCGCCTTCGAGAAGAGACCGCAAGAGACGCGGGCCTTCGTCGTCGCCGTCGAACGCGATGTCATCGACGAACAATATGAAGCGGCGGCCCGATGCCGCAAGCTCGTCAAACAGTTTAGGCAGGCTGGCAACATGGCCTGCCGCGGCACCGACCAGCGCGACGAATAGCCCCTCGTCCTGCAACTGCGCGACCACCGATTTGACCAAAGCCGACTTGCCCATTCCGCGCGCGCCCCACAGCAGCACGTCGTGCGCGGCGGCACCCGAGGCATGGCGGCGACTGTTTTCGAGAATATCGGCCTTTTGCCGGTCGACACCGACGATCAGTTCGACGGGCAAGGGCTGGAAGTTGGCGACCGCCGCCAGAATCTTGCCGTCCCAATGATATGCGGCGTGAGTCGACAAATCCATTGGTGGCACGGGCGGCGGGGACAGCCGCTCAAGCGCCTCGGCGATTCGTTTGAGCGAGTGATCGTTCAAGCGGCCATTCCCTCGGCATCGAGCGCATAGAGAAGTTCGGCACCAGCCATTGCCGTCCCCTTCAGCGCCACCGCCTCGGGAACCATGACCTCGAGATAATAGCGGCAGGCAACGCGCTTGGCCTTGAGGAAAACGTTGCCGTTGTCGGTAACCAATTCCGTCTCTGCCGCGTGCACTTGCTTGAGCATGAGCCAGCCCGACGTCGCCACCGCCATCATTGTCGTGTAGGCATAGCTGCCAGCCAGCCGGTCATCGATCGAGGCGGTGAGCATATATTCGGTGACTTCGCTGCACGCACCAGTGAGGCCGGCAAGCCCCGCCTGATCGCCCGCGTCCGCCGCGATGCTCTGAAGGTGCCTGCGGATAACCTCGCCGCCTTCCATGCCGAGCTTGCGTCCGACAAGGTCAGCCGCCTGAATGCCGTTGGTGCCCTCGTAAATCGCGGCGATCCGGATATCGCGGTAATATTGCGCGGCACCGGTTTCCTCGACAAATCCCATGCCGCCGTGAACCTGGATACCAAGCGAAGCGATTTCGCTGCCCATGTCGGTGCCGTAGGTTTTGGCGAGCGGGGTCAGCAAGTCGACCATGTCGCGCGCGCCGGGTTCTCCGAGCGTAGCGCGGTCAACGGCACCCGATGCGTAATACAGCAGCGCTCGAATCGCCTGAGTCCCCGCCTTCATCCGAAGCAGCATCCGCCGCACATCGGGATGTTCGATAATCGCTACGGGATCACGCGACCGGCCGCCAGCCTTTGCCGATTGCACACGTTCCTGCGCAAACCAGATTGCTTTTTGAGTTGCCCCTTCGGCGATCTGAACACCTTGTAGCCCGACATTCAGCCGCGCATTGTTCATCATCGTGAACATCGCTCGAATGCCGCCGAACTCCTCGCCAATCAGTTCGCCGATGCAGCCGCCTTCATCGCCGAAGGCCAGGACGCAGGTTGGCGACGCGTTAACTCCCATCTTATGTTCGATTGATAAAACCTTGATATCGTTGGCATCGCCCAGGCTACCATCGGGAGCGACTCGATATTTGGGAACAAGAAAAAGAGATATGCCCTTGGTCCCTGCAGGCGCATCAGGCGTCCGCGCGAGTACCAGATGAATAATGTTTTCCGCCATATCATGGTCGCCGAAGCTAATATAAATCTTGGTGCCTTTGATCTGGTACGTGCCGTCGCCGCGCGGCGTTGCAGTGCTTTTCAGCGCACCGACATCCGAACCCGCCTGCGGTTCGGTGAGATTCATCGTTCCGGTCCACTCGCCGGTCGACAGCTTGGGCAGATACGTCGCCTTTTGCGCATCCGAACCATGATGGTTGATCGCCTCAATCGCACCGACCGACAATATCGGGCACAATGCAAACGCCATGTTAGCAGCACCCAGCGAATCGAGCGCAACGGTCGCCAGCGAAAATGGCAGGCCCTGTCCGCCAAAATCGGCTGGCGCGTTGATCGAACCCCAGCCGTTTGCGACATACGCTTTATAGACTGGCACAAATCCTTCTGGCATCACCACCCGACCGTCCACCAGCCGCGCGCCGACAGTGTCGCCGATCCGGTTGAGCGGAGCGAATTCGCCAGCAGCAAACGCGCCTATCCCCTCGACAATTGCTTCCACCATATCGGGCGTCGCGTCGGCAAAACGGTTGTGTCCGGCGAGGGCGTCGATGCCGGTGATATGCTTCAATACGAACAACTGTTCGGCGACGGGTGCGGTAAAGGCCATGGGAATTAAAAAGTCCTGTGAAAGCGGGAGTGCAACCGCCTATAGCGATGATTGATGATGCCCACAAATACCTTGGGGAATGGCTGGCTGCTCCCTGCTGACGACGCAGCGATAACCGCAGCCGCCGATCTGCTGCGCGGCGGGCAGATTGTGGCGATTCCCACCGAGACGGTGTACGGCCTCGCCGCCGATGCGAGCAACGCCGATGCTGTGGCGAAAATCTATGCGGCGAAGGGGCGCCCCGATTTCAATCCGCTGATTGTGCATGTGGCGGACAAGGCGGCGGCGGAGAAATTGGCCCACTTCGATCCGTTGGCTGCCAAGCTGGCCGACGCTTTTTGGCCCGGGCCGATGACGCTGGTCCTGCCGCTTCGCGATGATGCGCCGGTGGCAAAGGCGGTGACGGCGGGTCTGCCGACCATAGCCATCCGCTGCCCCGCTCATGCGGTGATGCAGTCGGTGCTGGCGAAGACGGATCTCAATCTGGCAGCACCCTCAGCCAATAAAAGCGGCGGGATTAGCCCGACGCGGGCGGGGCACGTGTTGGCGAGCCTGGGCGACGTGGTGCCGCTGATACTGGATGCGGGGGCTTGTGATGCCGGGCTCGAATCAACCATCGTCGCTGTGCGCGAAAACCGCTGGGAGATTTTGCGGCCCGGACCAATAACCACTGGGGCAATTGTGGCTGTCGCTGGTTCGCAACCGATATCATCTCGCGAAATGGCAATCGAAGCCCCCGGCCAGCTTGCCAGCCACTACGCGCCGTCGAATCCGTTGCGCCTTAACGCTAGGAGTGCTCACTGCGGAGAGTGGCTGATCGGCTTTGGCGCGGTCGCGGGCGACGATAATCTTTCGGTATCGGGTGATCTCGCACAAGCGGCTGCGCGCCTTTTCGATGCGCTCCACACCGCTGACGCAAGCGGACGCAATGCTATCGCAATCGCGCCTATTCCGAAGACAGGTATAGGTGAGGCAATCAACGACCGGTTAAACAGGGCAGCAAAGCGTTGAGTTTGGCAGCAATATTGCTGCTGGTCGCAGCCCCGGCGAACGTGCCAAAATCTGCCGCATACACTGCGCTGATCGAGCAGGATTTGCGGCTCGCGACCGTGGGCTACAGGCTGGCGTCTTCCAACGCGCCATTTTGCAATCGAAAATCTCGAAACATCGGTTGGGTCCTGCACGACGAACAACAATATCCCGACCGTAAGATCGCAGCATCAGCTTTTCAATTTCGCCAACCGGTCAGCGTTGCTGCAATCGTGGCAGGTGGCCCGGCCGATAAGGCGGGCATCCAGAAGGGTGACGGCCTGACAGGCGTCAACGAACATATTTTTGTCTGGAACCGGCCTGCCCAAGCCAAAGCCAATAGTAAGCGGCTGGAATCGGTGATCGAACAAATCGACCGCGAGTTGGCCGAAGCTGGTCCGGTGTCGCTTGAGCTCGATACATTGCGCGACGTCCGCCGGTTCAAACTCGAACCACCGGCTATATGCGCATCACGGTTTTGGGTCGATGTGCGAGACAAAAAAGATGCGGGAGCCGACGGCGACAAAGTGCGTATCACCTCTGGCATGATGAACTATATAGCCGATGACGCCGAACTCGCCGCGGTTGTTGCGCATGAATTGGCGCATAATATCCTTGGTCACCGCAATAAGCTGAACGCCATCAAGCGGGGCAAGACCAAGGCGACCCTCGCAACCGAGATCGAGGCTGACCGGCTGTCGGTGTGGCTGATGGCCAATGCGGGTTACGACACAACTGCCGCCATTCGCTTTGCCGATCGTTACGGAAAGGACCAAGGCCTCGGCTTTATCTCCGCAGGAACCCATTTGCGTTGGAAAAACCGTGCCAAGGTAATGCGCGCCGAAATCGACCAGATGGCGCAAACGGTTCGGGTGGCAGGAAAACTGCCGCCACCTTTGCTCACCAATAAATAAGCCACAGTCCACAATAAATTTCAGTTGCATATCAGGATGCTGTTTCATCGCACGCTAACTTCGCCTAGTGAAAAGATTGGAGCGACCGGGGGAGTTTGTTTTGCCATTACGAGCGCGCATTTTTGCCGGATTGACGCCGCTGGCGCTGCTCGTCGCTTGCGGCGGTGACACTGCCGCAACCAAAACCGCCACCGACGAAGTTTTCCCTGTTCAGGTGATGCGGGTGCAGCCCGAAAATCTGCTTCGCACATTGAACGCGGTCGGCACCGTTCGATATCGCCGCGAAACGACGCTTGGTTTCACCTCGTCAGGCAAGGTCGCCTCGGTCCGGTTTGATGAAGGCGATTTCGTTAAACGCGGCGCGTTGCTGGCGGCGCTGGATGCGACCGTGGTTGGTGGCGACCTGAGTGTCGCCAATGCCGAGCGCGACCGGACTCGCGCCGATCTGGAACGTATCCGTTCGCTCTACGCCGATGGCTGGGTTACCAAAGCGCGGTTCGAGGCGTCGGAGGCCGCTGCCAAAGCGGCAGATGCGCGAGTCCGACAGGCGGGCTTTGCCTCGGGCAATGCGCAGTTATACGCCCCCTCAAGCGGTATCGTGTTGACCCGTAGTGCCGAGCCGGGGCAAGTGGTTTCGGCAGGCACACCGGTCCTGACAATCGGCGAAAATGATGAAGGCTTTGTCTTCCGCGTACCGATTGTCGACCGCGACGCATCAAAGCTGCGCGTAGGCGTCGCAGCGGAAATCAACATCGAAAGCCTTGAGGGCGGGCCGATTGCTGCCACCATTTCG
>JANPAM010000131.1:0-2051 GCA_031429915.1 Sphingomonadales bacterium
GGCCTGAGACTGAAAAACAAGACCAACCAAACCCGTTCGTGTCGAGCGCAGTCGAGACACCCATCGGCGGCGCACAACCTCACGGTGTCTCGACGATGCTCGACACGAACGGAAAGGGGGGTACCGCTCCTGCTTCCATGCTCCAACGCCATTACCCCAATGACGTCCTCGTCTCGGGCTTCGACATCCTGTTCTTCTGGGACGCGCGCATGGCGATGCAGGGGTTGCATTTCATGGGTGAAGCTCCGTGGAAAACGCTCTATCTCCACGGCCTCGTCCGCGCCGCCGATGGCAGCAAGATGTCGAAGTCGAAGGGCAATACCGTCGATCCGCTGGGCTTGATCGACCAATATGGTGCTGACGCGCTGCGTTTCTTCATGGCGGCGATGGAGAGTCAGGGCCGCGACATCAAGATGGATGAAAGCAGAGTCGCCGGATACCGCAACTTTGCCACCAAGCTGTGGAACGCCGCGCGCTTTGCGCAGTCGAACGGCATCGGCGGATCGCATTCGATTTCGGCCCCCAAAGCCGAACTCGCGGTCAACCGCTGGATCATCGGCGAAGTCGTCGAGACCGTCGAGAAACTCAACAAGGCCTTCGCCGAATTCCGCTTCGACGGCATGGCGGACACAATATATCACTTCGTCTGGGACCAGTTTTGCGACTGGTATCTGGAATTGATCAAGCCAGCGTTCGTCGATGGCGAAAAGCAGGAAATGGACGCGGAGTCCAAGCTCGTCGCGGGCTGGGTGCTCGACCAGATACTGGTGATGCTGCATCCGATTATGCCGTTTATTACCGAGGAGTTGTGGCACTCGATGGGTGATCGGCAATATGACATCATCCACGCAAAATGGCCGGAGCCGAAGGCGAGCATCGATGTCGAGGCGAAGGCAGAAATTGAGTTTTTGGTTGAGATGATTTCTGCGGTACGCGGCGCAAGATCAGAATACTCGCTTCCATGGAGCGAAAAGCTTTTGTTGAATATTGCAGAGCCGACCCCAGAGATCGAACGACGCTTGTTTAACAACGCTGGGATTTTTGTGCGGATGACGAAAACCTTCATCACGCGGATGGGAACTGCTGATTACGACGTCAATCCGGACGAGGCAATTTACGTTACTGTCGCTGACAACAATTCTTGGATGGGCAAGGAGAATATTCAGCTTGTTGTGGCTGGGACGACGGTAATGCTGTCTGTGCCTGAAGGCTTCAGCCTAGACGCCGAACGCATTCGCATCACCAAAGCCATCGAGGCCGCCACCAAGGAACGCGATGCGCTCGCTGGCCGCCTCTCCAACGCCGCCTTTGTCGAAAAGGCCAAACCCGAAGCCGTCGAAAAAGCGCGCGCCGACCATGCCGAAAAGGCCGCCGAAGCCGAACGGTTGCAGGCGGCACTGGCGCGGTTGGGATAGGCTTTCGGTTTTGTTTTAGGAGATTATTTAACGCAAAGGACGCAAAGATTTTCAAGATGGCGGCGCAGCCACTCAAAGTCACCAACGCCAATCCGCAAGGGTGATAATCGGAACAGGACTGCCCTCTTTAAAATCTTTGCGGCCTTCGCGTTAAATTCTTCTGTCCTACAGCCCCTGCATTATGCCATGCACAACGCATGACGCTTACTCGCGCCCTGTCTCTGACCATCAAGACTGCGGCGGTGCCTTTGGGGGAACGAGTGCGGGGGGTGACGGGTCGTGACCTTCGTGACCTTTGTAAGCTAATCCTTACACTTTTCTTCGCCGCGAGCATGGCAAATGCGCAAGTCCCCGGCGCGACTCAGAATGTCGTCGCATCCATCGAAGCGGAAACCGACACCCCTGCCCCCGGCGATACCGTTACCGTTGCGATTGTCATGGACCCGAAATCCGGCTGGCACGATTACTGGCTGAACCCCGGCGACGCGGGCACCCCGCTCGAACTTGAATGGCAACTCCCGCCCGGCGTCACCGCTGGCCCAATCCGAGCGCCGGTGCCGGAGACATTGATCGTCAGCGGCTTCATGAACCATATCTACAAGACGCGGCACGCTTTCCTTGTGGACCTGAAAATCG
>JANPAM010000132.1:0-5629 GCA_031429915.1 Sphingomonadales bacterium
TCGCTCGCCGTCCTGACCGACATACCCGGCATCATAGTCGCATGTCCTTCAAACGCCGCCGATGCGCCAGCGATGCTGCGCGAATGTGTCCGGCTCGCGCATGAAGACGGGCGGGTGGTGGTGTTTGTCGAGCCGATTGCGCTTTATCATACGACTGACCTGTCGGCGGCGGATGATGCGGGATGGACCGCCGATTATATTGCACCCGACAAAGCCGAAAGAATTGCCTTCGGTGAACTTGCACAACATGGCAAGGGGACTGAATTAGCGATTATAACCTATGGAAATGGTTATTTTCTGTCACGGCAGGCCGAAGCGGAGTTGCGCGGATCGGGAATTGATTTGCGGATCATCGACTTGCGTTGGCTGCATCCGTTGAATGATACAGTCATTATCGCTGCTGTAGCGGATTGCGCGAGGATCCTTATCGTTGACGAAAGCAGGCGGTCGGGAAGCCTCAGCGAGAAGTTAATGACCATATTAACAGAAGCGGGTCGGGGCGACGTGGTCAGCCGGATTACTGCCGAGGATTGCTTTATTCCACTTGGACCAGCCGCAGAACTGGTTTTGCCGAGCAAAGCCTCGATCATCGAAGCGGCCAAGGCGGTGGTGGCATGAAGGAAAAGGCGCTCGTCATTTGTCCAGGTCGCGGGACGTATAATGCGGCTGAACTGGGCTATCTGAAAAGCCATCATTCGGCGCGTTGGGAAATGGTCGAGCGGCTGGACTCATTGCGCCGGGCGAACGGGCAACTCCCGGTTTCCGAGTTGGACGGCGCTGACAAATTCGCACCCTCGACGCATATGACCGGCGATAACGCGTCGCTGCTGATCTACGCCTGCGCGCTCGCCGATTTTGCCGAGATTGACCGTGAGCGTTATGACATCGTCGCGGTGACGGGTAATTCGATGGGCTGGTATCTGGCGCTTGCTTGCGCTGGCGTTCTCGATTTCGATGCTGGCGCGCGGCTGGTGAACAATATGGGCGGCATGATGCACGCGCATGGCAATGGCGGGCAAATTGTCTGGCCGATTGTCGATGCCGACTGGCGCGTTGATCCCGGTAAATTGCTTTTGGCTAATGATTTGCTGGCTGAAGCTCGGTCAACAAATGATATCGAAGTTTATCTCTCGATCAATCTTGGCGGGATGATCGTTTTCGCCGCCGATGAAGCTGGCCTTAAATGGCTCGGCAACCACTTGCCCAAGGATGATCGCTTCCCGATGCAGCTGATGCATCATGCGGCATTCCACAGCCCGCTGCTCGACCATATCGTGCCATTGGCGCAAGCTGCCAATCCGTCCGCTGATTTTGGTGAGGGCAGCATACCTGCTGTTGACGGACGCGGCCGCATCTGGTCGCCCAAGGCTTTCGATCCGGCAGCGCTTTACGACTACACGCTTCGCGCCCAGTTAAATCGGACCTATGATTTTACCCGCGCTGTACAGGTCGCGGCTGCCGAATTCGCGCCTGATAAAATCATCGTGCTCGGTCCAGGCACGACGCTAGGTGCACCGACCGCGCAATCACTCATCGCCAGCGGCTGGCGCAGGTTGTCAGGCAAGGCCGATTTCCAAGCACGGCAAGCCGAAAACCCCGTCATTTTGTCGATGGGCATCGCGGAACAGCGGGTAATGGTCACGGGTTGACCGTCTGCATACGAATAATCCCGAATAGACGCTGGACGCTGCGGCCGGGCGGGATAAAGGATATGCGAACCCGCAATTGAAAGCAAAAGTATGGATTTGCACAGTTCGACATTACTTTTGTTCGGCGCGACCGGCGATTTGTCGCGGCGGATGCTGTTGCCGTCGCTGTATGCGCTCCATGCCGATAATCTGATCGATGCCGGTTTGCGGATTTTCGGTACCGCGCGCAGTGCTCACACCGACGAAGAATTCCGTGAATTTGCGCGCGCTGCGTTGTGCGAATTTCTTCCCGATGACCGCAAGGCCGAGGGGATGATGGACGCTTTTTTGCAGCGCCTCCAATATCAGGCGCTCGATGCGTCAAACGAGGCGGGTTTTGCCGAGCTTGCAACGAAAATCGGCGATATATCGGGTGGCTTGTCAATTTTCCTTTCGACCGCGCCTTCATTATTTGAGCCGACAATCAAGGGGCTGCACAAAGCGGGCCTCGCGGGCGAAAATGTCCGGATTGGTTTGGAAAAACCGCTCGGTAATGATCTGGCATCGTCGTGCCAAATTAACGACGCAGTGAACGCGGTATTCCCTGAAAAGCGCACGTTCCGGATTGACCATTATTTGGGCAAGGAGACGGTGCAGAACCTGATGGCGCTGCGCTTTGCCAATATGCTGTTCGAACCGCTGTGGAATGCAAACGCCATCGAGCATGTTCAGATTACCGTTAGCGAGACGGTCGGGCTTGAGGGCAGAGCAGGCTTTTACGACGACACCGGCGCGATGCGTGACATGGTACAGAACCATATGCTTCAGTTGCTGGCGCTGACCGCGATGGAGCCACCCGCCAATCTCGACGCGACCGCAATCCGCGACGAAAAGGTCAAAGTGCTCCGCGCGCTTCGTCCGGTGGTCGAGGGTGACGTCGTTACCGGACAATATGGCGAAGGTGCTGTGAAGGGTGAAGCTGTCAAGAGCTATGACAGCGACCTCGGCAAGCCGTCCGAGACCGAGACTTTTGTCGCGATCAAGGCTTAAGTCGATAACTGGCGCTGGCAGGGCGTGCCATTCTTCCTGCGCACCGGCAAGCGATTGCCCGAGCGGCGGAGCGAGATCGTCATCCAGTTCAAACCCGTCCCGCACAACGTTTTCAAGGACCGCGGCGGACGGCTTCAATCGAACACGTTGGTCATCCGCTTGCAGCCTGAGGAGTTTGTTCGGTTGCTCGTAATGGCGAAGGAGCCCGGGCTTGATCGTGGCGGCATGACCTTGCGCGAAGTGCCGCTTGACCTTTCGCTGACTGCGGCATTTGCTGGGTCACGCCGCCGCATTGCATACGAACGATTGTTGCTCGATCTGATTGAGGGCGACCAGACGTTATTCGTCCGCCGCGACGAGGTCGAGGCACAGTGGAAATGGGTCGATGCCATTCGCGAACTTTGGAAAACAATCGGGCTGAGGCCGAGAAATTACGGAGCCGGAACCTGGGGACCGAACGCTGCGATTGCACTCGCCGAACGCGACGGAGTGAGCTGGCATGAGTGACATGAATGCGACAGTCCAGGCCGTAACCGCCCGCATAATCCAGCGTTCTAAGTTGGGCCGCGCCTCGTATCTCGACCTGATAGCTCGCCAACGCGATGCGGGTGTGAACAGGCCGACCCTGAGTTGTGGGAATCTCGCGCACGGTTTTGCTGCCAGCGGCGACGATAAGCCCGCTATTCGAGGCGGCAAGGCGATGAACATCGGCATCGTTAGCGCCTACAATGACATGCTTTCGGCACATCAGCCTTATGGCCGCTACCCCGAGCAAATGAAGATTTTCGCCCGCGAAGTTGGCGCGACCGCGCAAGTTGCCGGTGCCGTCCCCGCAATGTGCGACGGCGTCACTCAAGGGCAGGACTCGATGGAACTGTCGCTGTTCAGCCGCGATGTCATCGCGATGGCAACGGCGGTCGGCCTAAGCCACGGGATGTTTGAAAGCGTCGCGATGCTTGGAATTTGCGACAAAATTGTGCCCGGTCTGTTGATCGGCGCGCTTCGTTTTGGCCATTTGCCGACCATCTTGGTGCCAGCCGGGCCGATGCCGTCTGGCCTTGCCAACAAAGAAAAACAGCGTGTCCGCCAGCTATATGCCGAAGGGAAAGTCGGTCGCGCTGAATTGCTCGAGGCGGAATCGGCGTCCTATCACGGCGCAGGCACCTGCACTTTTTACGGCACCGCCAATTCGAACCAGATGATGATGGAGGTTATGGGGCTTCACATTCCGGGCGCCGCGTTCATCAATCCGGGCACGAAGTTGCGCACTGAACTAACTCGCGCCGCCGTCCACCGGCTGGCGGCTATCGGTTGGGATGGCGAAGATTACCGGCCACTGGGGTTGTGCGTTGACGAGAAGGCAATTGTGAATGCCTGCGTCGGTTTGCTCGCGACCGGCGGTTCAACCAACCACGCGCTGCATATTCCGGCGATTGCGCGCGCGGCCGGAATTATCATCGACTGGGAAGACCTCGACCAGCTGTCGTCGGTGGTGCCCATGATTACGCGAATTTACCCCAACGGATCAGGCGACGTGAACCATTTTCATGCGGCGGGCGGAATGGGCTTTGTCATCCGAGAGCTGCTCGACGCAGGATTGCTCCACCGCGATATCATGACCGTCGCTGCGGGTGACTTGACCGCTTACGGGCGGGAACCGGTGCTCGACGACGAAACGCTGGCGTGGCGTGACGCGGTTGCCGTCACCGCCGACGAGACGATGCTTCGCCCGCCAGCCAACCCGTTCAGCCCTGATGGTGGGATGCGGTTGGTGACTGGGAATTTGGGTCGCGCGACATTCAAGACAAGCGCAGTCGATCAGTCCAATTGGACCATCGAAGCGCCAGTGCGTTGCTTTACTGACCAGAACGACGCACTCGCAGCGTTCAAGGCAGGCGAACTTGACCGCGATGTCATCGTCGTCGTCCGTTTTCAGGGCCCAGCCGCAAATGGCATGCCAGAACTTCATAAGCTTACGCCGCCACTTGGCGTGCTTCAGGACAAAGGTTTCAAAGTCGCGCTCATTACCGATGGGCGTATGTCCGGCGCGTCGGGCAAGGTGCCAGCCGCCATTCACCTAAGCCCCGAAGGTGCGCGTGGCGGGGCGATTTCCCAGCTGCAAGACGGCGACATCGTTCGACTGTGTGCAAGCCGAGGCGCGCTCGACGTGCTGGTGGACGAGGCCGAATGGGCGGCGCGGATGCCCGTGTCGATGCCGCCGCAGCACGTTGGTACCGGACGCGAACTATTCGCGATGATGCGCGCGGGCGCCGACGAGGCGGAAAAAGGAGGATCGGCGATGCTGGCGGCGGCCGGGTTATGACGCGGATCGTTTCAGTCGATATCGGCGGCACCCATGCACGTTTTGCTTTGGCCGAGGTTGAGGGCGGACGCGTTGTTGAACTCGGCGAAGCGGTCACGCTGAAGACCGCGGAGCACGCCAGTTTTCAGACTGCTTGGGAAGATTTTGGTCAAATTTGCGGAGTCCCGTTGCCACGGTCGGTTTCGATAGCAATCGCCGGGCCTGTTGATAGCGAAATTATAAAGCTGACCAACAATCCATGGATTATCCGGCCAGCGTTGATCTGCGAGAAACTGAACGTCGACCGTTATACCGTCGTCAATGATTTTGGCGCGGTCGGTCATGCTGTAGCCCAAGCCGCTGACGAACATTTCCTGCATTTGTGCGGTCCCGATGTGCCATTACCGCCGACAGGAACGATCAGCATCATGGGGCCGGGTACCGGACTCGGCGTGGCGCATGTGTGGCGCAATGCGGTGGGCTACCATGTTCAAGCCACCGAAGGAGGCCATGTCGATTTTGCTCCTCTGGATAGTATAGAGGACGCAATTCTCGCACGCTTGCGCAAACGGCACCGCCGCGTGTCCGTCGAGCGCGTTGTCGCTGGCCCCGGCATCTCCGACTTCTACGAGGCTCGTGCCGCGATGGA
>JANPAM010000133.1:0-2536 GCA_031429915.1 Sphingomonadales bacterium
GTATAAACGCGCGTACAAACGCCGCGTTTCTGTGGGTTCTGTTCCATCGCAGGGACCTTTGACTTGGCCTTCTGCGGGGTCCGGCCCTTGCGGACCAGCTGGTTAATCGTTGGCATATCTTCACCTTTTTGAAGCGGTTACTTTAGGTGGCAAGGCGTGTTTGCGGTGGAGGCTCAGCCTTTTGTCCACCCGACCTGACACATAATGTGCTGCTATTTTGAGTTTTCCCGTTGAGGATGGAGAATCGGACTCCACTTTTGGGAAGGCGCGCCATTAGCGCCGGTTGGCGCGTGGGTCAAGGGGCGCAGTGGGCGGAATGGAGAGATGATTGCTAGGAGCGATAAGCCATGACCGTTGACCACCGAAAGGAATTTCCTTACAAACGCATTATGATTATCGGACGTATCACTGCTAAGGCGCAAACCACTATTCCGCGTGCCGTTCGGTTGGCGCTGGGCATTGGGCCTGGGGACGAAATCGGTTATGAAATCGATGGCGATAAAGTTGTTCTGACGCGCGTCAAGCCTGATGAAAAAGACATGTTCGTGAACAATTTTTCGACCTTTACCGAATGGTCGGACGAGTATGACAGCGTCTATGACCGGCTTTAAAGCTGGCGATGTCATTTGGGTAGCATTCCCGCATGTCGAGAGTGAGCGTAGCACTGTTCGCCCTGCCCTCGTCGTAACCGAAAAAATGGTCGGTCCGAACAATGGCTTGCTATGGGCCATGATGGTCACGAACGCCTTGAGGCCGGATTGGCCGGGCGATTTACCTATTGAACATTATGCAAGTATTGGCCTGCCACACCCGTCTAAAATTCGAACGGCGAAAATCGCTACTTTGGATGCGAGTGGTGCTGAAATCATTGGCCAGATCGATGATAAGCTATTGGCCGGAGTGCGCAGTATAATAGCTGCGAATTTGGGCAGTTAAATCTAGCCTGCCCGCTCGCCCAATACCGCATTTTCCACCCTGATCCGCCACCAGAGCAACGCGGCGTTGAGGATCGAAAACGTCAGCGCCATTGCGGGGGCTCCGAGGATGAGCGGCAATAGCGCGATTTCCACCACCACCAGCACGTAATTTGGGTGCTTGATAAACCGGTATGGCCCGCGCTTTACCTTTGGGAAATGCGGGGCGCTGATGATGCGGGTGGTCCACCAGCGGCCTATGCTGGCGAGCGTCCAGAAGCGGAATGTCTGGCTGGCGACGAAGATGTTAAGCAGCAGCATGTTCGGGATTTCGGCGGGCCTTGCGAACAACGCGATTGAAATTAGCCAGCCGCCGTGGAGGACGATGAACAAAGGATAATGCTTCGCGCCATATTCGCGGCCACCCTCGGCGAGCAGACGGCGGGTGTTGGCGTTGGCATAAGCGAGTTCTGCCAACCGCTGTATGACGACGTAAGCGAAGAGTATCTGTGCCCACAATGGCCAGTCGAACAGTGTCATGGGCGCAGTATCCCCATCGCTCCGACAAAGCCGGGGCCGAGTGCCGTCATCAATGTCGGCTTGGTCATCGGGCCAGCCGCGAGCAATTGCTCAAGCACAAACAAGGCGGTCGGCGAACTCATATTGCCATTCTGGCGTAACACACTTCGCGTCGCGGGCAGATTATTGCCGAAATATTCCGCCAGCGCATCGACCACGCGTCCTCCGCCGGGGTGGCAAGCTGGTTCGCCCATATCGGCCTTGGTTAAACCCTGCCGGTCAAGAAACGCATCGCATACCGGCGCGAAGTGACTGTCAACGAACAACGGAATATCGCGCGCCAGTACCAGATCGAAACCGGTGTCGCCGATCTCCCAGCCCATCATTTCCAGCGTGTCGGGCCAGACATGGCTGGCGAAAGCCGACAGTTCCGGTCCTGCGCCCGCCCCGATCACCGCTGCGGCACAACCGTCGGCGAACAGCGCAAGCGCGACCATATCCTTCTTGTCCATTCGGGCATGGTCATAGGCGATGCTGCACAGTTCAAGACTGACCAGCAGCACGGGCTTTTCGGGCGAAGCAAGAAACAGGTCGGCGGCAACTCCAAGCCCGATTACTCCGCCAGCGCAGCCGTAGCCGAACAGCGGCACGCAGCGGGTGTCTGGCGCAAAGCCCATTGCGGCGATCATCCGGCTTGGTAGGCTCGGCGTCATCGTGCCGGTGGTGGACACGAACACGATCTGGCCGATATCGGCCGGGGCGAGGCCAGCGCGATTCAAGGCTTGACCCGCAGCAGCTTGAAACAGTGCCGCCGCAGTCTTCTCATAGACCACCGCCCGATCCGTCCAGCCGCGCGTACCGAAATAATATTCGGGCGGCATGGCAATGTGCCGCCGCTCGATTCCGGTATTGCCCAATATCTCGGCCATGCGGGGCGGAAGTGCCTTGCCTTTTGCCTCAGCCAGTATCGCCAGCACTTGTACTTGCGTTATGCGGTGCGGCGGCACGGCGGTGCCGAGCGCCAGCAATCGGGGGGAGATTTGCGACATTTCCCCGTCGCTACGCCTATTTCGCCGGGAGCGCTAGGCAGACTTTACCCTGCC
>JANPAM010000134.1:0-10664 GCA_031429915.1 Sphingomonadales bacterium
ACATGGGTCAGTTGCAGGAACGAATCACATCGACCAACAAGGGTTCGATTACGTCGGTTCAGGCCATCTACGTTCCAGCAGATGACTTGACCGACCCTGCCCCAGCCGCATCATTTGCCCACTTGGACGCGACGACGACGCTGAACCGTGCGATTTCGGAACTGGGCATCTACCCAGCCGTTGACCCGCTCGATTCGACCTCGCGCGTTCTGACCGCATCGATTGTTGGTCAGGAGCATTACGACACCGCCCGCCGTGTTCAGGAAACGCTGCAGAAGTATAAGTCGTTGCAGGACATCATCGCCATCCTCGGCATGGACGAACTTTCGGAGGACGACAAACTGATCGTCAGCCGCGCTCGCAAAATCCAGCGCTTCCTGTCGCAGCCTTTCCACGTGGCCGAAGTCTTCACCGGCATTCCCGGCAAGTTCGTTGCCATCGAAGACACCGTGAAATCGTTCAAGGCAGTCGTCGACGGCGAATATGACTATTTGCCAGAAGCCGCTTTCTACATGGTCGGCGGCATCGACGAAGCCGTTGAAAAGGGCAAAAAGCTCGCAGCGGACGCGGCGTAAGCACTCATGCCGCTGCACTTTGAACTCGTAACGCCGGAACGGCTCTACCGCTCAGACGACGTCTATATGGTCGTCGTGCCGGGCACAGAGGGCGACTTCGGTGTGCTTGAGGGCCATTCGCCTATGATGAGCACGCTGCGCAGCGATGCGACGCTGGACATTTACGCAACGCAGGGTGCGGCGCCGGAAAAGCTTTCCATCGCTGGCGGCTTTGCCGAAGTGAACGAAAACGGACTTACTGTTCTGGCTGAACGGGTGGTCGAAGCATCCTAACATGTTTAGCTAATATCTGACCCTGCCGCCTTTTGGCTGAACACCCATAGCTTTGCCAAGAAAAACGTAGCAGGCGGCACTGTGGCCAATACTGCTACAACATAAACCAACGTCGATAAGCCGTAATTCCTGGTCAGAGCCATTATGATGCTTGTCAGCAAGAGGCTAAGCAGTGAGACCGAAATGTATCGGCGCGCGCTGCTCCAAAAGGGTCGGTTTGTGCTGAACGTGAAGTTAGCGTTACCCAAAAAAGAAACTATCACCGCGACGCACGCACCAAACGCGTTTGCCAGATAGGCATTGACCGCAAAGTACTCGATTAACAACCACGCGACACCAACATGCGATAGGGTGGCCGCGACGCCTACCAAGCCAAACGAAAAAAACTGGCGGACTAATTTCATTTTAGAAGCGGGTTTGCCTAGCAACTGCATAAAGCGACAGGCCGACCGGCGCAGAGATTCGACCGACCAAGTGGCTTTCCATGCCAAAAATCCGGCTCAGTAGACTATTCACATGTCGCTGAGGAAGTGTTTCAACGCGATGCGGAATGCGCAACAGTCGGGCGGCCATCCGCTGAAGCAGTGCAAGCGGGAAAAGCAGCGTGTTGAAATAGCCGGTCGAAACCAGTTCGAAACCCGATTCCTTGAGCAGTTTTTGCAATGCTGCTTTGGTATAGCGCCGTTTGTGATGGTGTACCTCGTCATGCTCTGACCACAGCCAAGGTATCGCAGGCACAGTGACAAGCAGTGACCCATCGTCCGTCAAACGCGTGCGTAGCGCCCGCAGCGAGCCAGCATCGTCTTCAACATGCTCCAACACATCTAGCATCGCGATCAGTTCAAAGCGGTCATTGTCAAAACCGAGATGATCCGGAAGATAGCCCTTTTTCACAGGCAGTGCGGACAGCTTTGAAGCATGGGCACGCGCCTCATCCTCATATTCGAATGCATCGAGATCGCCGAACTTTCCAAGCATCGCCAGATTGCCCCCGTAACCGCAGCCCGCTTCTAAAATGCGGGAAGATTTCGGCAACTTTACAAAACGGCGGATTAGCTGCTCGATGATCGTCCGGCGACCAACAAACCACCAATGACGGTCCTGCAAATCGCGCAATGAATGATAAGCCAACGCGTCCATGGTCAGAATCCGTCTGTTTCAGAAACAATGTAAAGCGGGCGACCGCGCACTTGCTTGGCAATCCGGCCAATATATTCGCCCATCAAACCCAAGCTCAGCAGGTTCAGTCCGCCAAGAAACAGCACCGCCACCATAATCGAGGCATAGCCGGGCGTCTGCGCACCAAAAGCAATCGTGCGGATAGCCAAAAAACCAGCATATCCAAACGCGAGCAGCGAGATAAATGCACCAATGCCAGTCCAAATACGCAGCGGAAAAGTGGTCGAAGCAATAATGCCGTCAAGTGCCAGCCCGATCAATTTCGCAGGATTCCACTTCGTCGTGCCCACTGATCTGACGGGACGAGAATATTCGAGCGTTTCCGTGCGAAACCCGATCCAGGAAAACAGGCCCTTATTAAAACGTGAATGTTCGGTAAGGTCATTAAGCGCATCTACCGCGATGCGGTCAAACAGCCGGAAATCGCCGACATTGGCAGCAATTGGCTGATCCGCCAGTGCATTGATCGCTTTGTAAAAGGCGCGTGCGCTTGATCGTTTGAGCATATTGTCGGATGATCGGTCGCACCGCATGGCATTGACTATTTGTGCGCCTGCGAGCCACCGATCGACCATCTCGCGAAGCAACTCCGGCGGATCCTGTAAATCGACGTCCATGGGCACAACGGCATCGCCCGATGCGGCCTTCAAACCGGCGCTAAGCGCCGCCTCCTTACCAAAATTGCGCGACAGAGAAATCAGTTTAATCCGGCGATCCGTGCGGCGCATGGCGCGGATGATATCCGCTGTGCTGTCTGTGCTGCCATCATCTACAAAGATAATCTCGAACTGCGGCGCTCCCCCTGCAGGCCAGCCAGAAGCATTGGCGGCATCAATGGCGCGGACGAAAAGCTCAACGCCTTCGCTCTCGTTCAATACCGGAACCACCAGTGACACGAGCGGGTCAAGCGGCAAGGCCGTTGCCGCGTCGAACTTAATGCCTTCAATCAACAGCTTTCTCCTCTAGCCTAACACAGGCTATGGCGCCCATATGTCCTCCGCGTGACATCGAAAGTCGCCGGTGCTGGCAGGTCCATGCGGGGTCTTTGTCAAAAATTGGCGGAAAAAAATGGGCACTCGACCTGTGTGCAGTATCGTACAGCCAGATTATCGCTGGTCGCTTGCCAGTGGCCGCCGCGTTCAATACGGGGTTTGGATTTTCGCGCTCGCCTACAACAAAGGCTTGCGTGGGAACTTGCATACCACCCCGTGCGAGAAAATAGCTTCCAATCAATTCCAAAGATTGACGATCAAGTATTTTTCCTGCCGGATGATCCCAAAAAAACATTAATTGGTCGGGGTTGTGCCTCGCTACAAAGTCGCTTCCCCGCTCATAGCCATAATATCCGCGCTCATGTGCACCTCTATAGGTTGAATTCAGATTGAGCGAAGGGATCAAGAACATAAAAGCCAGCATCGAACCGGAAAGCGCAGGAGCGTTACAACGCTGCACAGCAAGGACCAGCCCGATCATCGCTGGTGGTACCAAAGGAATGAAATAGCGGTCAGTTAGCGATTCTTGAAAGAGCCCGATCACAATTGCAATTGCAAAACCAACGCCAGCAGCGAGCACAGCCAGTGCTAAATCCCGGTCGGTCGGGGGCTCGGAAAGGGAACCGGGCAGCTTACGTCGACGGTTTTGCACCGCCATAAAAATTAAAATTACGACAACAGCCGCTAATGGAATGAGATTAGAACCAGCGACGATGTATCCGAGATGGCCGAGGGTACTGAGAACCGTCGTTGAGGGATACCAGATTACATCTTCGCGGGCATACTCACCTAATCGCGGCAGGTGATAGAAAAACCAAGAAAGGCCGGGAATTGCGATAAAAGCCGTAGGCCACAAACGCAGCACGGCCGTCCGGTGCCGGAATATCAGGACCATTGCCTGACCCATCGCCAAGACGCCCGAATAATAATGCGTGAGAAACATAAGCGTGCCCAGCGCAACCCATACAGCGGCCCGCGCGCGCGTTAAGTTTTGCAGCAGCTTCACAAATACTAGGCACGACGCGGTCGCTAACGCTACCAAAAGTCCATAGCCGCGTGCATCGGTCATCACCAACAATGCTTGTTGCCACAACAGCAACAGTGCCGCAAAAAGCCATGCGCTGGATTTGGTCAATCCGGTCGGTCGCCAGAGCAAGGGTAAGATCGCTGCCGCGAGCATAAACAGATACGCGGGCAAGCGAAGCGATAAGTTACTTTCACCAAAAAAAGCAACCCAACCTCGCAGGAAAATATAGTAAAGTGGTGGATTGCAATCCAGCCATGCTTCACGCCAAAAACTGGACCAGTCCGACCGCGAAACGATCATCCCGCTCCACGTTTCATCCAGCCAAAGCGGCATTGTGGCCGCTAGAAAAAACCGCATGGACAAAAGGTAGATCACGCCAAGCACAACGGTAATGTGCAAAAAACGGATCAGGAGTATCGGTGAAGATCGCTTGTCCAAAACCTCGATGCCCATTTTGCCTCCCCGTCTTTATGAAGGCGGTAGGCATTCGTGGTTAAAAAAGGATGAATATTGTCCTTTGTTCACGCACTAACGGAACGCTGGAAGATGCACTGGTGGCCGTCAAATAACCAGATTGGTATCTTAAACCTTGAACATTTCGGCATTCATTGATGCATTGCGGATAACCTTGTTGGTTTACCCAAAGACAACCGTTTTATATTCTAACATTACCGATTGGAATCGTATCTGTTTCTGAACTTTAGCACTGGGTGGACTAACGCACCCTGTGGAATGGTCACATACTGGAACAATGCATTCTCCGTCCTTGCCTGGGGCTTTCGAACGTCATTCCACCGCCTAATGACACTACCGAGGGAAGGCGCAGAAAAGCCGATAGAACGGTCGAAGGACCGCAGCATGGTCAGTAATCTAAGTCCAGTTGCAAGCATCGTTTCGCTTTTGTTTACCATTTTTGTCTAGGCCCTGTGTTTCGTACTAACGCCAAAGAAAATGGAGCGGCATAGCTGTGAGCGCATTCGGCAAAAAACCCGGAGTTTCGAACGGGCGCCCTTCATTTGGCGTTGCACGTCCGATGACTGGCGGAACAGGTGGCACAACGGCACCCCAACCCAAGAGCATTGCTGTTCCCGAACCACACATGCCCGCAGGCGGAGAGCAGTTTCCGCCGCTCAACTCGGTTGAATTGCCCGGCGCATCTTCTGCCCCTGTCGAACGTCAGGACGCGATGTCGCGGCTTTCGGACCGTGCGAACAACTCTGCCGCAGTCGACGAAGGTCCGCAAGGATTTGAAGCCTCGGTCCACAAGATCAAAGAACAGGTACTGCCGCGTCTGTTGGAACGGGTCGATCCCGAGGCTGCCGCGTCGCTGAATAAGGAAGAGCTGACCGAGGAATTTCGGCCGATCATTCTTGAGGTGCTCGCGGAACTGAAGCTGACGCTAAACCGGCGCGAGCAGTTTGCACTCGAAAAAGTGCTGGTCGACGAACTGCTTGGCTTTGGCCCGCTCGAAGAACTGCTAAACGATCCCGATATCACCGATATTATGGTCAATGGCCCAAACCAAACTTACATCGAAAAAAAGGGCAAGTTGATCATTGCGCCGATCCAGTTTCGCGATGAGGAACATTTGTTCCAAATTGCGCAGCGGATCTGCAATCAGGTCGGTCGCCGCGTCGACCAAACTACGCCGCTCGCCGATGCGC
Organism: Sphingomonadales bacterium; assembly: GCA_031429915.1. Taxonomy (GTDB): domain Bacteria; phylum Pseudomonadota; class Alphaproteobacteria; order Sphingomonadales; family Sphingomonadaceae; genus Sphingorhabdus_B. The sequence continues at coordinate 5,711 of JANPAM010000134.1, forward strand.
GTCTGAAGGACGGTTCGCGTGTGAATGTCATCGTTCCGCCGCTTTCGCTTCGCGGCACCGCGATCTCGATTCGTAAATTCTCCGAAAAGCCGATCACCATCGACATGCTCAAGAACTTTGGTTCAATGAGCGAGCCGATGGCAACCGCGCTAAAAATTGCCGGTGCCAGCCGGATGAACATCGTTATTTCTGGTGGTACGGGTTCGGGTAAGACCACCATGCTCAACGCCCTGTCGAAAATGATTGATCCCGGCGAGCGCGTGCTGACGATTGAAGATGCTGCCGAACTTCGCTTGCAGCAACCGCACTGGCTGCCGCTCGAAACTCGTCCACCAAACCTTGAAGGCGACGGCGCGATTACCATCGGTGACCTCGTCAAGAACGCGCTTCGTATGCGTCCTGACCGGATCATTCTCGGCGAAATTCGTGGCGCTGAATGTTTCGATTTGCTCGCCGCAATGAACACCGGCCATGACGGTTCGATGTGTACGCTTCACGCCAATAATCCGCGCGAATGCCTTGGCCGAATGGAAAATATGATCCTGATGGGCGACATCAAAATCCCCAAAGAAGCGATTTCACGCCAGATTGCCGAAAGCGTCGACATGATCGTTCAGGTCAAGCGGCTGCGGGACGGTTCTAGGCGAACTACGCAGATAACCGAGGTGATCGGAATGGAGGGCGACGTCATCGTAACGCAGGATCTTTTCAAGTTCGAGTATCTTGATGAAGACGCCGACGGAAAGATTAACGGTCAATGGGTTGCAGGCGGTGTTCGCCCATATACGCTCGAAAAGGCGCGCCAGTTCGGGTTCGATCAGCCCTTCCTTGAGGCATGTCTCGGCTAGGACTTGATCGCCAAGGCCGCCGCGATGACTGTTCCAAGCGTCGCCATTACGGTGATCGCGGTCCACGGCATAAAACCAACATCGTCAAACTTATTGCGCCTCTGCCGACGTTTGTCGGCAACGCTGCTGACGAAAACCGTTACAGCGGCCAACAGCGAAATGCCGCCCCACGCATGTTTGGTCAAAAATGCAGTTGTAAATAGACTCATTCATGCAAACTGGGATGGCTACCGTCCAAAATCAAGCGTCAGAAACGACGAACTTGGTCCGAAACGGTGCGTCGGTTTGCATGTACCGGTATTTGTGAACGCACCTCCGCAATGCGCGCTAAATCTATTTCGGCAAAACCAAGGCCTTCACCCTCACCCATGTCGAGTAGCACTTCGCCCCATGGGTCGATAACCAGAGAATGGCCAAAGGTGGATCGACCATCCTCATGTTGCCCAGATTGAGCAGCGGCTATGACGAAGGCCTGCGCCTCGATTGCTCGCGCTCGGAGCAGCGTATGCCAATGCGCTTTTCCGGTCGGCACAGTAAACGCCGCTGGAACTGCGATGGCGTTCACCTGATTTTTAGCCAGGATACTGAACAAGTCTGGAAAGCGCATATCATAGCATATCGTCAGGCCAAGCAGCCCGATCGGAGTATCGACAACAACCGGTTCAACTCCGGGATTATAGACCGACGACTCGCGCCAGTTCTCACCGCCAGCGAGTGCAACATCGAACAGGTGCATTTTGTCATACCGAGCTCGAATTTTGCCCATGTCGTCGATTACGATGCTTCGGTTGGCCAAGCGCTGGTTATCGGCTTCCGTTCGCACGGGGATCGAACCGAGGTGGACCCAGATTGATGCTTTTGCGGCGGCATCACAGATTTTTTGAAGAGCAACGGTATATGATTCAACGCATAGGCATTCTTGCGAACGATTTCGGTCGCGATCGATCAAAATTGACATTTCTGGAGCAAAATACATTGCTGCGCCATCACGCGCAGCGGCGGCGATTGTATTTTTCATGATTTTTGCGTTTTGCAGCGGCTCTATGCCACTACACATCTGATGAACTGCAATCTGCATTATAGCACCTACGTTGACATAAAAATTTGATTGGGTACTAAATTAATTGGAACAAAACCCAAAAACGAAAAAGTGTATTGAATCTGCAACAGTCCGATAAATTGAGCAAAATTTGCGCTTAGCGGCGATTCAAAGGTTGATAACTTGGTGCCGCTGTGCCATTGACACTTCGAGTGCAACGCACTTTCTACAATAAGGAGTATAATAATGCGTTTCGGTAAGATCTCTCTCGCTGCTGTTGCAGCTGCTTCGCTGGTAAGCGCACCAGTGATGGCACAGTCTTTGTCACCAGCTTCAAAAGCTGTTGGCGTATCCAAAGTGAAGCGCGTTGGCGCGACTTCGAAGGAAGAAAGCAAGCTTGGCGGCGGAAGCGGCGTAATCGTTGCTATCCTTGCTGCTATCGCAGTCATCGGCGGCATCGTTATCGCTGCTGGTAACGACGACGACGGCCCAACCAGCCCTTGATTTCTGCTGGTTTCCAGTTTTAAAAAGGCGGTCTTCGTGGCCGCCTTTTTTTTGACGTCGAATTGGCAAACAGCCGGTTTTGTCGATTAACCCGACTACGTTTTTAAGGCTCACAGATGCGTAAAAAGCTAAACGTACTAGTGACCGGCGGCGCTGGATATATCGGCAGCCATGCGGTCTTTGCATTGAAAGATGTCGGCCATATTCCCGTCGTTATCGACAATCTGGTAACCGGTTTTCGCTGGGCTGTGCCCGACGACGTTGCTTTTTTCGAAGGCGACATTGCCGATTCGCAATTGGTCGCCCGAATCATCGCCGATTCGCAAATTGACGCGATAATGCACTTTGCTGGATCAGTGGTCGTGCCCGAATCAGTCGAAAATCCACTTAAATACTACGACAATAACACCGTAAAAACGCGTGCACTGCTTGAGAGCATCGTCGCGGGCGCTGTTCGACACATGATTTTCTCGTCTACGGCTGCCACTTACGGGATACCGGACGAGAGCCCCGTGCGCGAAGACATGCCCACTATGCCGATCAATCCTTATGGCACCTCAAAGCTTATGACCGAAATGATGCTTCGCGATGTGGCCGCGGCGCATAATTTTAATTACTGCGCGCTTCGCTATTTCAATGTGGCTGGTGCCGACCCCGAAGGCCGCAGCGGCCAGTCGACTGTCGGCGCGACCCATCTCATCAAAATCGCCGTTGAGGCGGCACTAGGCAAGCGGCAGTCCGTCAGCGTGTTCGGCACCGATTACGCTACAGAAGACGGCACTGGGGTGCGCGATTACATCCATGTCAGCGATCTGGCGGCGGCCCATGTTATTGCGCTTGAGGCGTTGGTTGCCGATCCGGCGATCAGCCACACGCTCAATTGCGGCTATGGGCACGGCTATTCGGTCATGCAGGTACTCGACGCGGTCGACCGGATAACCAACAACAAACTGGTTCGCCAGATGGAGGGCCGCCGTGCTGGCGATCCCGATGCGTTAATTTCAGACAACCGGGCCATTGTCGACCGTTTTGGTTGGCAGCCGGCATATGACGATCTTGACGTGATCGTCCGCGACGCACTGGCGTGGGAGCGGCAGTTGGGCGAGCGCAAAACAGGCTAACTCCCTGCCCTCCCTTGCGCTTTTAAAGCCGCCATCCCATATCCGCCTGATGAGCGAAAACAGCCACAGCAGCGCCGTCACATGGTACGGCACCACCATCTTGTCAGTCCGCAAAAACGGCAAAGTCGTCATCGCCGGCGACGGCCAGGTCTCGATGGGCCAGACCGTTATGAAGCCTAATGCGAAGAAGGTCCGCCAACTCCACGACGGCTCGGTTATCGGCGGATTTGCGGGCGCCACCGCCGATGCTTTCACTCTGTTCGAGCGGTTGGAAAAGAAGCTTGAGCAACACCGGGGCCAGCTTATGCGCGCCGCTGTCGAACTCGCCAAAGACTGGCGGACTGACAAATATCTGCGTAATCTGGAGGCGATGATGATTGTCGCCGATAAGGATGTGACTTTGATCCTCACCGGCAATGGCGACGTGCTCGAACCCAATGACGGCATCGCAGCGATTGGCTCGGGCGGCAATTATGCGCTATCGGCGGCGCGCGCGTTGATGGAATATGAGGCCGATGCCGAAACCATGGCGCGCAAGGCAATGGGGGTCGCCGCCGACATCTGCGTTTACACGAACGACCAATTAACTGTTGAATCGCTGGAGAGCGTGTAGTGAGCGCATCTTTGACACCAAAAGCAATCGTTGCCGCGCTCGACGAGCATATCATTGGTCAGGCCGACGCCAAGCGCGCGGTCGCGGTTGCCCTGCGCAATCGTTGGCGCAGGCAGCGACTGGGCGACGATCTGCGCGACGAGGTTACTCCAAAGAACATATTGATGATCGGCCCCACCGGATGCGGCAAGACCGAGATTTCAAGGCGATTGGCAAAGCTTGCCGATGCTCCGTTCATCAAGATCGAGGCGACTAAATTTACCGAGGTCGGCTATGTCGGCCGCGATGTCGAACAAATCGCGCGCGATTTGGCCGAAGAGGCTGTGCGGTTGGAAAAGGACCGTAGACGTGGCCATGTCCGGGAAGCCGCCGAAGCTGCTGCAATGGAACGTTTGCTGAAGCCACTGGCGGGCGAGACTGCCAGCGAGGCAACGCGGCAGGCATTTCGCCAGCGGATCGTCGACCATCATATGGACGATGTCGAAATCGAGATCGAAGTCTCCGACGTGCCGTCTTCGCCAATGGAAATACCCGGAATGGGCGGTCAGGTTGGCATGATCAATCTGGGCGAAATGATGGGCAAGGCGTTCGGCCAAAACAATCTGAAACGCCGCAAGATGAAGGTGCCCGATGCGTGGACCAAGCTCGTCGAGGAAGAGTCTGAAAAGCGGCTTGATCAGGACGACGTCAACCGCGTCGCGCTCGCCGATGCCGAGGCCAATGGCATCGTTTTTCTCGACGAGATCGACAAGATCGCTGTGTCCGATACACGCGGCGGCGGCTCGGTCAGCCGCGAAGGCGTTCAACGCGACCTCCTGCCTCTGATCGA
>JANPAM010000135.1:0-2243 GCA_031429915.1 Sphingomonadales bacterium
CGATCGGGCGAAATGCAGCCATTCTGGCCTGACGCTTCAACGCCGCATAGTCATGTCCCGCGCGCGTCAGCATGGCCTCGGCCGCAGCCTGGTGGATCCAGCCTTGGAGCAGCACTGGCTGCTGCGCGTCGGGAGGAAGGACGATGTTAAAATTCTCGCCACCAGGGCTTTCGACAACGTTCCAGCCGTAGCCGGCACCTTCGGTTTCGTGAACGATGATCGCACCAATTGCGCCGCGCCGGGCCGCTTCCTCGAACTTGTACGTCCAGCGCCCGTAATAGGTCATGGTCTTGCCGCCGAACTTGTCGGCAACCGGCTCTCCGGGCGAAGCTTCGAAGTCGGGATCGTTGACTAGGAACAGCGCCACTTTGCCTTTTAGGTCGACGCCCTTGAAGTCGTCCCAGTCGCGCTCGGGCGCATGCACTCCGAACCCGACGAACACGATCGGAGCATTAGCGATGCTCGCCTGCTGCGTGTCGCGAACCGTGCTCAGGTAGATGTCACTAGGAATGTTCAGCTGAGTCGTGCTGGACGCTTGCCGCACAGACACCTGCGGTGATTGCAACTTTGTACGGATGAGCGGCACCATCTGTGTCCAGCCGCCATTCTCGCCTCCCGGCTCGAGCCCGGCAGAGCGAAACTGATCGGTTAGATAAGCGACGGTCTTATTCTCGCCGGCCGTACCCATCGAGCGCCCTTGGAACTCGTCGGACGCGAGGACGCGAGTGATCTCGGACATACGCTCCGTGCTAACGGACGTGGGGAGGCTCGATCGGGGTGGAAGGGACACCGCCGTGTCCGACTGGCCTTGAGGGAGAACGCCTACTAGAGGCGGTGGCGGCGACGTCTGGCACGCACAGAGCAGCCAGAGCGGAACCATCACTGCGCAAGAGCGTAACAGTTTCATCGGCTCAAGGGTTTTTTCATGTTTTGATACCCCATTCTTGTAGCCACCCGCCAAATCGTGGATCGCATGTTTTGGTGGTAGTGGCTCGCGATAACAAATCGGCTCCCCTAATTCAGCGACCTGGGCGAAAGGTGCGCTTTTTTAATTTGGAATGCAACCGGGGCCGCGACAACCAAGCGTCACGTAGGTCTCCGAAACGACGCGCCATTGTCCTGTCACCTTTGACCAATGAACGAAGTAGCTGCCAAAGGGCTTTGAAATTCCGGCTTCTTTGTGATTGATACCCTCCCATCGCCCAAGCTCGGCTGCTCGAAGTACACCTTTGGTCGCCCCGATCTCAAGTTTGGTCATAGTGCGTACGTACCGGTCATGCCCTTTCGTAGCGAACTCCTCGATCCAGCCCTTTCGGTTTTCCGCAACCGTACGTTCAATGCCGCTACTACCTCCAGTCATCACATAATTTTCTGCAACGATGCGCATTGTGCCTTCTATGTCATGAGCTGCAATTGCGATGTTGTTTTCAGCTCTCAGTGCCTGAATCAACTTCCTTTCATCGGTGTAGGTTGGTGCTGCGTTCAGCTGTGCGCTGATCATCGCCATGCTCAAAACAACATTGAAGGTTTTTGAAGGCATTGTGTGGTTCCCACTGTGCTTACCGGTCGAAGTTTGTGTGCCATCGGCTGCTGGATAGGTCAACGGCACCAACTTTTCGTTCCTGCCGATTTATACGCTTATGCCATAAACGCATGGCAGTGCTGACCGGTCGAGGCACCTTCGCCTGCGTTTGCGACGAACACGGACGTTTGCTATCGAGAATGCTATCAAAAGTTTGCTTTGAAAATTGCGCAGCGACCAGTACCAATTTACCTTAGAAGCGGCGGGTAAACGACACTAGGTCACTATCGGCATCGCCCACCCCGGTAATCAACCCGCGCAAAATCTGCGCCGCCATCATCGAAAAGGTGATGCCATTACCGCCATAGCCCATTGCGGCGTAACAGTTCGGCATTTTAGGTACCGGTCCGATGGTCGGCGTTCCTGTTTTGGAATCGCCAAACGATCCGCTCCAGCTAAAGTCCGCCGTTGGGTCGATCATCGGCAGCAGCTTACCGAGCTTCTCGACGAGCCGCTTTGTCTTCACCTCGTTCATTGCATCGCGCTCATCCCCATCGGCTATCTCGGCATCCTCGCCGCCGCAGATCACATGCCCCTCAGGCGTCGTGCGGATGTAGAGATACGGGTCGTTTGCTTCCCAGATGATGCAACCCGTCGGCCAAATCTTGCGGGGCTGCGGCTTAGTCGCGATCACCCATGTCGAGATGATAGTATTGCCCTT
>JANPAM010000136.1:0-7161 GCA_031429915.1 Sphingomonadales bacterium
TTCCCCCCAATACAGCCTTGGATGGGCGTTGAAAATCATGAGACCGCTCATCAGCAGAACCAACAGCGTCAACGCGTTGGTCCAGTGCCAAAGCCGCGTCGACAGCCGGTGACGTTTAATCACATCTCCGGGCTTTAGGTCGTCCACATCCATGCTATTGTTCCTCTGCGCAGCAGAATATGCCACCGAAGACTATTCGGCAACAGATACGCTGTGGTTACAACAACAGATGTCGAAATCTATGGCCCCTGTGCCGGATTGGCCATACCAGCAATCCGTTGCGCAGATTTGGCCATGACAATGCCCAGATCGACAACGCCCTTCGCTTTGCCTAGCTCAGCCAATCCGGGGAGGGCTTGCTCGACGCCAACAACATTTGCCGTGAGTGCGCCAACGCGCATTTTGTAGCTGCCATAAGGTACAAATTCGAACAGGAAAAAGCCGTCATATTCCGACCGTGTAGTTTTCACCACCCGGCCGGAGGTGTCGAGCAACTCGATATCGACACCGTTCAGCGTTTTTCCGCCCTCGCGCTGCAGATTGCCCGAGATTTCGCCCGCCGAAACTAGCGGCAGTTCGATCATCACCGGAACACCCGGCCGCGGAATCACGACCACGCCGCTGGTTGCGGGTTGAACGAACGGGTCGGGCAAACTCGATGCGTCGATTCCGATCAAAATCGGCTCATAAGGTTGCAGCCCGTCGATCACGGTGCGACCGCGCTCATCGGTCGGTAGGCCGCGCGCTGTGAGGCCAGCCGTCAGTTCAACGGCTTTTTGAACCTGCTCTCTGGCTTGCCGGATGCCATCCGCATTTTCGTCCTGATAAACTATGGCGAATGCCTGGCCCGAGGAGGCCAATTTGTCCGACGCAACCCGGATCCCGCCGTTGTGCGGGTTGGGGCCAATACTAAAGGCCAGCGCCACATTGGCGGCGACCGAACCATCGCTTGCGGCTTCGATCTGTCCGGTTAGTGCAAACTTGCTAAAGCGGCGTGTGTGACCGAGCGCTAGACGCCCGCGTTTATCACCCGCCGAATATCCGGCCTCAACGCGCCAATCCGACCGTTCGCCTGCGCGCCATTCGCCAGTAATCTTGGATTCGCGAAAACCGCTTGCGCCAGTTAACCCGAATTGTGCTTCGCCGCGCAGCCGTAAGCCACCAACGCGCCCCGATAGCCGAAGCGATGCGTCCAGCCGGGATGGCGGATCAATGCCGAAACGACTATGGTCCGCTGTCCACTCTAGTTCGGCGTTTGCAGTTATCTGTTTGATATTGAACGATAGTCTGCCCTCGACTTCGAGCCTGCTACCGCCGTCGTTGCGCTGGCTATGCCGGATTTCTGCGCGGATTGGCAGGTGTTGGCGACCGATTTTGAAACTGTGATCGATCGACAGGCTATTCCGGCGGCGGAGGTCACGGTCGTAACGTTCGCTTTGAAAGCCGCCCATCAGCCAGGCTGTCTCGCCGCTCATGAGCGTTTCGCCAACCTGAGCTAGAATTTGTCCGCGTACGGCGTAGCCGCCGGAAAGATCGCCAGCCGCTGCCAGCTCTACCAACGTTGGCCCAATGGCCCTGCGCACCGATGCCTCAAGATAATTCTGCCGTCGTCCGCGTAACATGCTGGTAAACCACGATCCGGCGACTGACGTTCTGGCGTCAATTCCGCGCTCTAATCCAAAACCGCCACGTAGGCCCAAATATTCCGATGTCTCAGTACCGCCCAAATTGATCAGATCGCGCCCTGCGTCTTGCACCGCCGCCCAATAATATGTTTCGCGTGGTGGTATTGAATCAAGTCCGACCGGGATCATCTTCACATCACGGCGGATCTGACCCTGCGGACCATAGAGGATGACCTCGAAGCGGTTTTGCCCATAGAGCAAAGCGACGTCGAGAAATTCATACCGACCATCACCGCGGCTTTGCACATAGCCGATCAACTGGTCGTTGCGGAACAGTTCGGCGTCCCAGCCATCGGGCAATTCGCCCCTGAAAGTGGTGCGGTCGAAATTTGCCTGCCGGTTCAATGGTCGGTTAGTGACAAAACCGCCGCGTCCGGCGGTGGATTGTATGCCCAAGGGAGTCGAATTGGTCGAAACATCGCCCAGAGCGAAATGCGTCGCATCCAATGGCCCAAGCAATCCACCATCGGGATCAGTCTTGTAACCGCGTAGACGCAGGCTTTCGGGCATGCCGCGATCATTCGACGACAGCCGCGCATCAAACGAGGCTCCTGCAAACTCTCCGCTGGCATAAATCTCGTACCGCGCGTCGAAACGGTTTCCGGCGCGTTTATCGCGGCTGATCCCGGTTGAGGCCACGACGTCAATCGACGGTGTGCGGAAGAATTTATAGGGGTCTTTGGCTTGCGGTAGGCTCTTCAAGTCGAATTGAGTTATCGGTTTGAATTTGCCCGCGCGCGCCTTGCGTTCTTCGGCAAGTTCGAAGGGAAGTTTGCGATCGGCCTTGATAATCAGCAGCGCATTTGAAAGATCTGTCTTGATCTCGACGTTTAGCCAACGCGCCAAGGTCGCGCTATCGACACACCAGCCCTCGGGCACATCGCGGATGTCCGCCGCAGTGACAGCATAGTCTTTGTTCACGATTTGTACTATACTGGCCTCGCGGTCAAGAGTGAATGTCCGGTTCTCTTCAAACAACCAGCCAGTTGCGCGGCGCGACTTCTTGTCGAGCCGCACCGGAAGGTCAAAAGCGATAATGATATCGGCTAGGTCGACGCAAACGCCGGAGTCGGTTTGATATCCGCGCACGCCGTCGCCGACTCGCCATTGACCAACGCGTACGTCAAACAGCAAGGCATCGTCTTCATTCGGCTGCCAAGGCGCAGCATATGCTGAAGCAACGGGAATCGTCATGATCCCCGCCGCCACGGCCAGTGCCGTCAGTGCCTTCCGGCCTTTATGAAAAATGCTGTGCATGACTGGCTCTGGTCAAGCCGGTATCTTTTCAGCTCACTGCAGAACCGAGCGGACCTGGCTGATCAGCCCACCGCCGGCTTCGGGTGCTTCATAATAAGAAACAACCACCTCGCCGCGCATTTTCGCCGCGACCTCGGGCGATAGTGGCAGCGATACGCCTCGGCCTGCGATTTCTGGATAGATTGCGATACCCTTGGCCACCGTAATTGGCTCCGAAACCCCCGGCTTAGTCACATGAATCTCGCCAAACACCGATTTCTCACCCTTGCGGGTCATGTCAAAGTCGAGCGTAGGGCCTTCATTGTCTTTGCCCATCCGGACATTGGTCAGCGCTGCGGTGGCCACAAGATTACCTTTGCGCAGTATGACCGGGATGCTGATTCCGTAAATCGGGATCAACTGAATTTTCAGGCCACCCCCCGCATCCTGCCCGGCATCCGCCGCTGGAGCTTTTGGAATGGCGCGAAACAGCATATGTGCGCGGTACTCACCGTCAGGCAGCGTATCCATCGGCTGCATCCCGATCCGAATCGATTGTGGCTGGTTCGGCGGCAATGTCACACGGCGCGGCGCATAACGGATAACTTCGAGAGCGGCCTTTTCTTTGTCGTTGGCACCTTCGGTTGCAACATCATCGAGGCGGCCCTTATCGTTCATCCGACGAAGCTCGAGCGTAATCCGATAGGTCGCTTCTTCGTTGCCGATATTGTTCAGAATGACTTCGGTGCCCCGACGACCATCAAGCACGATCCTGGTCGGCGCGATTAAAAGATCGCCTCCTGTTGCCTGAGCTGTAGCCAGCGGCGTCGTCGCCAACAGCGTCGCGGCCAATGCCGTGCCAACAATTCTCGGGTTCGCTTTTATAAGCAATTTGCGCATTATCATCCCATCCACTTAATTTGCGCACGACCGATCAGGCCGCACTGGTCCATAAGCGCACGTTGACAGGATGTGGTTACCAACCGGCTAACGATGCTAGGAGGCATTAAAAAACCCCCAAAGGATTGCACCTTCAGGGGTTTTTGAAATCCAGCCGCGTGATAGACGGCGGTGGTTTTTTACAGGTAGTCAGCCGTTACGGTATATGTACCACTGTAGGTACCTGCCGTCTGGTTCGCACCTACTGCCAGCGCACCGCCAACAAAAAATGTTTGTGCGACACCGGTCGAAGTGAAGTTGACCAGCGACGGGCTCAGTAACAGCGTCATTGCTGTGCCTGGACCAGTAAGCGAGGTCGACGCCGGAGTATTTACAAGAACCACAAATCCGGTTGCAGCTCCGCTGACGGTAAACTGGCCGCGTTGAGCTGTGCCGACGCAGGTGACGCCCGCGCAGGTGCGCACATCCGACGTGTTTGGTAGCGTCACGGTACCGCCAGCAGCACTTGCAGCTACAACGCCAAGGTTAAGCCCTACATCCTGTGTCAAAGTAACAGCAGAGATTATTCTGACTTCTGCAGTTGCGGTTTGAGTGGCAGCGTTGGCGCCGGTCGATACCATGCCAGCAGCTGCGATAGCGCCGATCAGGGCGATTTTCGACTTGTTCAACATATTCTGGTCCTTCGTGACAAATAGCAGATTGGAATGCCCACTGCATCCTGGTCCGCTTATGCACGGCGAATCATAAGGTTTTGCTCTTCGTCATGGTTAATCGGCGCGGTTGAAAAAGCCGCTTACAGATAAGGTAAAGATGTTAAACCAACAGTATTTCTGCGGGATTCAGCCTGGAATACACCGGACAAAAGGTTAACCGCCAGCAGTGTTCGGCATAAAATTGCCCGATATTGCTAGAATTTCTCACCAGTGAGACGTTGGCACAGCATGTCGAGTTGATCGAGGCTGCCATATTCGAATGTGACGGCACCTGCCCCCGTCGCGTTGCGTTGGTTGATGCTGACCTTCAAACCCAACAGGTCGCCCAGATGCGTTTCAACCGCTCGGATGTCGGCATTTTCGTGGGTTGCTCCGCGCATGCTGGGCTTCGTAGATGGCGCACGACCTTTTTTAACCAAGGCTTCGGTCGCTCGCACCGAAAGACCCTGCTTGATGACGACCATCGCAAGACGCACCGAGTCTTCACTGCCCAGAAGTGCGCGGGCGTGGCCCATGCTAAGCTTGTCCTCAATGACCAAATCGCGGATCGCGGGCGGCAACTCGATCAGCCGCATCATATTGGCGACATGGCTTCGCGATTTATGGACCAGATCAGCAAGTGCCTGGGCGCTGTGCCCAAAAAGCTCGGTCAGCTTCTTATATGCCTCGGCTTCCTCAATCGGGTTGAGATCCTGTCGCTGGATATTCTCAAGCAGCGCAATTTCAAGCGTTTCGGTATCGTCAAAATCGCGGATAATTGCCGGGATATCGTGCATTTGCGCGCGCTGGGCCGCACGCCAGCGCCGTTCGCCAGCGACAATCTGATAGCTACCCTCATGTGATCTTACAATAATTGGTTGAATGATGCCGTGCTTGGCAATGCTCGCGGCCAGCTCGACCAGCTTTTCTTCAGCAAAATGACGGCGTGGCTGATTGGGGTTGGGATGGATTTCACCAACCGATATGGTCGAAACGCCCTGACCTGCGCTTCCGCCCGAAAAACTCGCCGGTTGCGGCGCAACATCTCCGCGCAAAGCTTCGCCCAGCAGAGCATCAAGCCCGCGACCGAGTCCCATCTTCTTGCGGAGCGGCGATTTTTCAGCAGATTCGTCAGGCTGGGTCATGCTGCGAGCTCTCGAGTAGGCAAACGACCAATAAGTTCGCTGGCCAGTTTAATGTAAGCCTCCGAACCACTGCACTTATGGTCATAAACCAGCGCAGGAAGCCCATGACTGGGCGCTTCGGACAGGCGAACGTTGCGCGGAATGACGGTGTCGAACACAAGTGTTCCCAAACATGAACGCACATCATCGGCTACCTGATCGGTCAGTCGGTTACGCTTGTCGTACATTGTGAGCGCAACGCCCATTATCGACAGATTTGGGTTAAATCGCTTTTGAATTCTCTCAACCGTTTGTAATAATTGACTTAATCCTTCAAGCGCGAAAAATTCGCACTGTAGGGGTACCAAAACCGAATCGACGGCAATCATCGAATTTATAGTCAGCAGCCCCAGCGAAGGCGGGCAATCGATGAGACAGATGTCCCAATCACGTGCCGATTTATTGAAGGCCGCCTGCAACCGGTGCGTGCGATCGTCGAATTCGACCAATTCAATTTCTGCACCGGAAAGATCAACAGTAGCGGGAATTATATCGAGACCGGGAATTATCGTCGGAATCGCCGCGTCGCTTAACGACGCATCGCCGAGCAGCAAGTCATAGCTGCTATGCACGCGGTCAAGCTGCTTAAGTCCAAGACCAGTCGAAGCATTGCCTTGCGGATCGAGATCGATAAGCAAAACTCGCCAGCCGCTCGCAGCCAACGCCGTGGCGAGGTTGATCGCTGTCGTGGTCTTGCCTACGCCGCCCTTTTGATTTGCTATGGCAATACGGATCATCGTGCTTTTTGCCTTTTTGCGGACAGCTGTCCGACCAATATCCCCGAATCAGCGTCAGTTACGCTCGGTTCGATACGGAAAGTGCCGTCCCACACCGACTGTACTTCTTCCCATTCTCTAACCGCATTTCGACCCTTTGGTAACAACCAGTTTGTCTTATCTGTGGAAAATCGGGCTGCAAGCTCGAACAACCGCGGCAATGGGGCAAAGGCGCGTGCAGAGATGACCGAATATGGGGCAGTTTCCAATCGCTCCAATGGCATACCAGCCAGCGTTATCCTGTTTTCCATATCAAGCACGCATATGGCCCGGTGGAGATAGTCAATTCTGCGATTGCGCGATTCGACTAAAGTCACTTGATAGTCGCTCAAGATAGCCGCCACGATCCCCGGAAAGCCAGCGCCCGATCCAAGGTCGATCCAGCTGGCATTTATCTCCAGTTCGTCGGGCAATAATTTCAACAACTGAGCGCTATCGACGACGTGTCGGCTCCAGATGTTTTCCAGTGTGGAAGCGGCAATCAAATTTTGGCTCGCCGCTTCGCGCCGCAAAAAGTCTACGAAGGTTTCCAACCGTTCCCACGTTTCATTTGAAACATCGAAGTTACCTCGAAGCCATTCTTGTGCTTGATCTTCGGTCATGCTGCAATGTTATCAGGAAATGAGCGCTTGGCATGGACCAGTATCGCCGCAAGCGCCGCCGGAGTAATGCCACGGACCCGAGCGGC
>JANPAM010000137.1:0-3282 GCA_031429915.1 Sphingomonadales bacterium
TTGAGAAAGCGCTCGAACAGCAAGCCCAATTTGATCGGATCAAGATCGGTGATGGTCAGCGACCACGCAACCAGCGAACCCGCACCCGAACCACGGCCCGGACCCACCGCTATATCCTGCTCCTTCGCCCATTTGATGAAGTCGGCAACAATCAGGAAGTAGCCCGAAAAACCCATCGAAGTGATGACGTCGGCCTCGAATGTCAGCCGGTCATAATAGACCTGCTTCTCATCGGCGGCTGATATGCCCGCAATTTCGAGCCTCCTCTCTAACCCTGCAAGCGCATCATCGCGCAGTTGCTGGTCTTCGGCACTGCGGTCACCAGCGAGGCTGGGGAGGATCGGTTCTCGGTTCGGTGCGACCGCCGCACAACGCTGCGCGACAACGAGCGTGTTGGCCAGCGCCTCGGGCAAATCAGCGAAAATCTCGCCCATTTGCTTGCCTGTTTTGATCCACGTCTCGCGGCTGCTTTTGCGGCGGTCATCATTTTCGATATATTCGCCGTCGGATATGCACAGCATCGCGTCATGCGCGTCGAAGAAATCGGGCTCGGCAAAAAACGCCGGATTGGTTGCGACCAACGGCAGATCATGCGCATAGGCGATGTCGATCAACGCAGCCTCTGCGGCCTCCTCGACCGCATCGCCGCGACGGCTGAGTTCGATGTACAGCCGCTCGTCAAACAGCCCCTGCAACGCCGCTAGATAGCCTGTAGCCGCATCCGACTGCCCCTCCGCCAGCAACCGCCCCAAACCACCCTCACCGCCACCCGTCAGCGCAATGATACCGTCGGTTAGGCCGGTCATCTGCGCAAAGGTCACATGCGCGTCGAACATTTCGGGCCGGTCCAGATGCGCCATCGACGCCACACGGCACATATTGACGTATCCAATATCGTCCTGCGCATAGAGCGCCAGCCAGTCGCGGGTGAACGCATTGGGATCGCCGCGCTCGGGTCTCCGGACGCCGAGCATCATGCCGATGATCGGCTGAACGCCCTTGGCCTTGGCTGCGTCCTGAAACGGCATGACGCCGTACAGCCCATTGCGGTCGCAAATTGCTATCGCCGGAAAACCGAGCTTTTTGGCTGCCTCGCCGATTTCCTTCGGCTCGATAGCGCCCTCCAGCATGGTGTAGGCGGAGAAGACGCGTAAGGGCACGAAGGGGACAAAAGGCATGGCCGAACCTAACGCTGTCGAAGCTGATTCGACAACGGCGTTGTGTGGCTTAATTGTGGACAATCACGCTGGCTTGGCGAGCAGCTTCTCGATATCCTTTGCCAACGCTTCAGGCTTCACCTGTGGGCCATGCCGGGCAACAACTTTGCCTGTCTTGTCGACCAGAAATTTGGTGAAGTTCCACTTGATCCCGCGCGATCCCATCAGGCCCGCTTGCTCCTGCTTCATATAGGCCCATAACGGGTCGGCTTTGTCGCCGTTTACATCGACTTTAGCCATTAACGGGAACGTCACGTCATAGGTCAGCGAGCAGAAATTCTTGATTTCTTCCTCGTCACCGGGTTCTTGCGCGCCGAACTGGTTGCACGGGAACGCGAGGACTTCGAAGCCTTGGTCAGCATATTTGCGGTGAAGTTCCTCAAGCCCCTCATATTGCGGCGTGAACCCGCATTTGGATGCGGTATTGACGACGAGCAGAACTTTGCCTTTATAATCCGCGAGATCCTGGCTTTTGCCACCCGGCAATGCTGCGGTGAAATCGAAAACGCTCATGTTCTTCTCCCTCAAATATTGGTCAATACACCGTCATGCAGCCGAACCACGCGGTCCATTTTGGCCGCCATTCGCTCGTTGTGTGTGGCGACCAATGCCGAAGATCCTTCGTCGCGCACCAATGCCATAAATTCGGCCAAAACGATATCAGCAGTTTTTTCGTCGAGATTGCCGGTCGGCTCGTCAGCAAGCACCAGCTTTGGTCGATTGGCGAGTGCACGGGCGACTGCGACTCGTTGCTGTTCGCCACCGGATAGCTTCGACGGTCGGTGGTGAAGCCGTTCGGCAAGGCCGAGTTTGCCCAGCAATATAGTCGCGCGTTCTCTGGCTTCCTCCATGCTAAGCCCTGCGATCATCTGAGGCAGAATGACATTCTCGATCGCGTCGAAATCGGGCAGCAAATGATGGAACTGGTATACAAAGCCAAGCTTCTCGCGACGGATTTCGGTGTGCCGGTCAACGCTCGATGCGCTGGCTTCCTCGCCGTCGATCTTGATCGAGCCAAAAAAGCCGCCTTCAAGCAACCCTACGGCTTGAAGCAAGGTCGATTTGCCCGAACCTGACGGTCCGAGAAGCGCTACCATTTCGCCCTTGGCAATCGACAAATTTACCCCGCGCAACACATGAATGGTGACATCGCCTTGAACGAATTCACGGCGGACGTCGGTCAGTTCGACGATATTACTCATAACGCAGCACCTGCACAGGGTCAGTACTCGCGGCCTTCAACGCCGGATAAAGTGTCGCCAGGAAGCTAAACAGCAACGCTAGGCTGCATATCGCCAGCACCTCCATCGGATCAGTGCGCGACGGCAGCTCGGTCAGGAAGCGGATCGAAGGATCCCACAGGTTTTGGCCGGTTACGAACTGGATTGCGTTTACGACCGACTGGCGGAAAAACAGGAATATAAAGCCCAAGATCAAACCAGCTACAATCCCCGCCGAACCAATCAAGACGCCGACCGTCATGAATATCTTGAGCAATGACTGCCGCGACGCGCCCATCGTCCGCAGTATCGCGATATCGCGGGTTTTTGCTCTCACCAGCATGATAAGCGACGACAATATGTTGAACACTGCGACCAGAACGATAATCGATAGCACAACGAACATCGCCACTCGCTCGACCGCCAGCGCCTCAAACAAAGTTGCGTTCATGGTTTTCCAATCGACCACCAACCCCTTGTTGGCGATCTTGGGCAGCAGTGGTCGCAAGATTTCGTTTACGCGGTCTGGATCGGTCGTTTTAATTTCGATCATGCCGATTTGATCGCCCATCAACATCAGCGATTGCGCATCCTCGATTGGCATGACGACAAACGCTTTGTCATAATCATAGACGCCGATTTCAAATATGGCTGCAACTTCATATGATATCTCGCGCGGTACAGTTCCGAAAGGCGTTGTCCGGCCTTGCGGGTTGGTGATCGTCACCATCTGACCGACTTGAAGCCCCAGATTTTGCGCAAGCCGCGATCCCATCGCGATCCGCCCACTGCCAACACTAAGGCTGTCCATGCTGCCAGCGACGGTTTTGCCTTTAAGCGTTTCG
>JANPAM010000138.1:0-2542 GCA_031429915.1 Sphingomonadales bacterium
GGATCGGGCCGCAAAATAATCGGCAAATAGGTCATGATATCGGCTGGGGGCATTTCGGACTTAGCTCCGCTTTCTAGTGGTTCGATCGGCAACCTAAGCACTAGGACTGCAGCTTTGGGGGCATGTCACGCGCTTGCAAAAGCAGCGTCAATCGATCGACGGCCTGCGTCAGCGCCAGAACCTCCTGCTCCCGCAGCGCGTCGATTTTATCGTGGAGCAGCTCGATTTCGAGTTCGGCCTTTACGTTGATCCGGTAATCGCTTGCGGCTTCGCGGCGGTCGATGTCCTGCTGCCGATTTTGGCTCATCATGATGACAGGCGCTGCGTATGCGGCCTGAAAAGACAGGGCGAGATTGAGCAGGATGAAAGGATAGGGATCCCAACGCGCAATATACGCGGTAAGGTTGAGTATAATCCATATCATCAATAACATCGACTGGATGATTATGAATGGCCATGATCCCATCGTCACCGCCACCTGATCCGCGATGCGCTGACCCAGTGTCAGTTTTACAACCGCGGCCGGAGGAGGCGTCTTGCGTTCTTCGGCGCGGTGCAGGCGCAGTTCGTGCAGTCGGGCAGTGTCGCTATCCCGAAGCGGAGCCATCAGAAGATCAACCTGTAAGCGCCACCGCTTTTGTTCCGGCGGGCGAGCGTTCGCTGCTCGCTCGCCAGTCCGATTGCATTAGGCATTGAGCCGGATTTCGGTCGCGTGTTCGGGATAAGGTGCCGCCAACGACCGATCGACCGTCTTGCCCCCGAGCTTCGAAGAATAGCCGTGATTGATGTCGCGGTGATGCGCTTCGTCGGCTCGAACGATCAGGACAACATCGCGAAGCGTTGCGTCGGGAGCCATCTTCCAGTAATGGATCGCAATTGCAGGTGCCGGCACGTTTGGTGAGCGGCCCTCGTCTATTTCTTTCAAATAAAGCGTGTAGCTGATCACCGCTTCCTCTTCGAAATAGCCAACCACGCGGTGCGCGGTCTTTGACGAAATTAGATACAAAATTGAGTAGAGGACGAGAAATACCCACTGTGCTGCCAAGATCACCAGCCGCTCGAACAGTGTTGGCTTGGCGATCTCGATGAAGGTCATCAGATGCATCCGCTCGTTTTCGGCTTCCTCCATCAGCGTGCGGATCCAGCCTTCATCGTCTTTCATTCGCCTAAGGCAGGTCAGGTGCGTGAACATGCCTCCAACCATTCCGGGAACTGCGGCAACCGTTTCGAGAACAATGGCTCTGTGGCCGTATCGCTTGGCAAAAAATGTGTCGGCAGAAAACCGCAGCAGCTTGGTGAAGCCGAGCGCGAACCGGTCCGAAAATCCTTGGGGAACATGGTGGATCTTCGGCTGAGCGTCATGCTCTTCAGCTAGTCCACGTTCATCGGGCGCGAGAATTTTATTGACCATTTTTTGCTACCTCTAAGCTCGGAGTGGGTTTTTGTTGAACTAACCAAGGGTTCAACCAGCCTATACCGGCATCGGCAATAAGTAGTTTCCGTCACTATTGTCGTGTTTCGGACATTGGTATCATTCGCTGTTCTCAAATAATGTTTGAAAGGTTTACCGATGAAAATCATTGCAGCAGTTCTCACAGTTCCTTTCATTTTACTCGGTGGGTGCGCCACGACTGCTAGTGCTGGAACAGCGCGCCAGTTGCGAGGAAATGAGACGAATCATGGCGACCGGCACGTCGCACGACCACGCAGAACAAAAGGGCGGCGCGCGTAACTCGATGAACCTGACACATGACCAGTGTCGTAAGATATTGGCTCAAAAAAGTTGATTGAGATATTTTAAACTCAATCGAAAATCCGATGCGAAATTCTGCAATGAAGCCAATCGTTACCCTTACCCTCAACCCGACCATCGATGGTTCTGCCTCAGCCGAACTGATCCAGCCATTGCTTAAAATTAGGACTAGCGATGAGCGCTACCACCCCGGTGGCGGCGGTATAAACGTGGCGCGAGTAGTGCAAGAACTTGGCGGCGAAGCGCTTGCCGTATATCTGAGCGGAGGTGCGACAGGGGCAATCCTCGATGACCTGCTGCAAACCGTAGGTGTTGCTACCCGGCAAATTCCGATCGATGGATATACTCGGATTGCCCATACTGTTTTCGAGCGGTCCAGCGGTCAGGAATTTCGGTTTGTGCCGGAGGGTCCGGAAGTCAGTTACGAAGAGTGGACGGCCTGCCTTGCAGTCCTTGAGAACCTTGAATTTGATTATATTGTTGTCAGCGGCACCGTTCCCCGAGGCCTGCCAACCTATGCTTATCAGCGAGTGAGCGAAATTGCCGCGCGCAAGAATGCACGCTTCATCCTCGATACCAGCGGCGAAGCGCTTCGTACGACAGTGGGCCGCAATGTTTTTTTGATTAAGCCCAACTTGGGCGAGCTTGAAGAATTAGCGGGTTGTGTTCTTGATAGCGCCAAAGCGCAGGTAGACGCAGCACGCGACCTAATTGCGAACAACGCGGCGGAAATTGTCGCAATCACACTTGGAGGCGACGGTGCGCTCATCGTCAACAATAATGAAAGTT
>JANPAM010000139.1:0-5584 GCA_031429915.1 Sphingomonadales bacterium
CGAACCCATGCCCATTTCGGGGTCATAGCCATACGCGACCGCAAGAGTTTCGGGACGGAGTCCTGTGGGATTATCCATTGCCATGCGCTGCAATATAGTCGCGGGCCTTGTCGCAATAATAGTCGGTAAAGCGCTCGGCCAGCATCTCGGCTTCGGGCGAATACGGGCCGGGGGTGTAACCGAGACTGTTGACGCCAACCTGATTGTTCTCGGCAAGCGCTTTGTCCTCCAGATTGGTCGTAGTCCAAAGCGCGATCAGTTTGTCGACGTCGTAATCGACACCCTCGACAGCGTCCTTATGGACATACCATTTGCCAGTAACGTG
Source organism: Sphingomonadales bacterium (assembly GCA_031429915.1). Taxonomy (GTDB): domain Bacteria; phylum Pseudomonadota; class Alphaproteobacteria; order Sphingomonadales; family Sphingomonadaceae; genus Sphingorhabdus_B. Next base: position 326 of record JANPAM010000139.1, read on the forward strand.
CGTTTCATTAGGACCGACTGGCATCGCGCTGAACATGAAAACATGATCGGCGGTACAATGCACAAAACAGTGCGGATCAACCGCCCAGCGTAGCGAACCGATATCGCCCTCATTGGCATCACACATCAGCTTATTCGAAAGATGCTTGCCATCGCCCGATATCGAAACACAGCCCTCATTAAGCGCAAAGCGGGCGACTTGCCAATAATGCCCTTCAACCGGCGTCTGCGGCAGGCTGTGCGCGTCCATTGCGGCCTCGAATGCCATCATGCGGGCATCATGGCCGCTATCAAAATGGTTAGACATGCCAACTGGAAAGGTCTTCGCAAGTTCGGGGTGACCGGTGCCGCAATGATAACATTCGCGGCCATTTTCCATCACCAGTTTCCAGTTGGCGTTTTCAACAAGCACGCTTTCATAAGCCAGTTTCGAGTTCCTGAGATCGTGCGGCGCGGCATAGGCCGACAGCTTCTCACGGAAGTCATCAATCGGCGGCGGCGTATCGGCGAGGCAAATGAAGATGGTGCCAGCAATGCACTCAATTGCGACTGGTTTCAGGCCATGTTCGCTTTTGTCGAAATCGTCAGCCATCCGGTTCGCGGCAAATAGCGATCCGTCCAGATCGTAGGTCCATTTGTGATAGGGACAAACGAGTTTTGGCGCAGTGCCGCTTCCCGGTGCGCAGATCATCGAGCCGCGGTGGCGGCAACTGTTGTGGAATGCGCGGATTTGACCGTCGCGGTCGCGCGTAATGATTACGGGCCATTTGCCGACCATCATCGAGACGTAGCTTCCGGTTTTAGGCAGCTCGCATTCCATGCCAGCCATCAGCCAGCTTTGGCCGAATATCGCCGCCATATCGAATTCAAAGCTGTCGGCTTCGGTATAAAGCCCCTGCGGCAAGGTATGCCCTTCGCGCCGCTGATCGAAAAGCGAGGTAATCCGCTTTAAATCCATAACCTGATCCCTGAACAAATCTCTCCAAAGTCCGAATGGGCCAGTTAGGTGACCGAATAAAATCGCATTTTCGCATAGCCCTATGTCAAATTGTCTGGCTATGATGAAAGCTTGGAATAGCGTGAAGCGAGAGGCCCAGATCATTTCAAATCGCCCCATCATCAACCGTCGCTGGCTGCCGCTCAATGCCTTGCGCGCATTTGAAGCGGTTGGCCAGAATTTGAGTTTTACCGGCGGCGCGTCCGCGCTTTCGGTTTCGCAAAGTGCGATGAGTCGCCACGTAGGTGGACTTGAGGAGCTGCTCGGCAAGCAGCTGTTCGTCCGCGACGCTTCGAGGCTCTCGCTGACCGCGGCGGGCGAAGAACTGCTGCCAGTGGTGAGCAAATGCCTCGACCGGCTTGAGCAAAGCATGAATTCGATACGCAATGACGAAGTGACTGGCCGGTCGCTTCGGTTGCATGTTGCGCCTTCCTTATTGCAGCAGTTATTTTTGCCGATGCTGAGAGATTTTCATGCCGAACAGCCGGATATTCGCCTCGATGTTTCGAGTGCGCATGTGACCGGGTTGCCATCGACAGATTTTGACATGGCCATCGCATATGACCGGCCTAATGTTGATGACCGCATTACCGACCTCCTTTGGATGGTGCGCGTTGCGCCGCTTTGTTCACCGGAAACAGCGATTTTCAGTCAGGGTAAATCGCTGGAAGAGTTTCTTGCAAGTCAGGAGCTGCTGCATTTGAAACTGGATGGCGAGCCGCGCGATCTTTTGTGGACTTCCTACATGCGGCAAAGCGGGGTGGCGATTCCAACGCACGGTGGATTGGCGTTCGATACTACTATCGCAGCGGCGCAATATGCGATGACCGCCAATGGGGTGTTTCTGGGTGATTTGGATATGTTTGCAAAAGAGATTGCCGACGGGCGGTTGGTGATGCCGTATGATGCCGTTATCGAGGATGGCTATGGCTATTACCTGAAACTACACGCCGACGACCTTGCCGACCCAGCGATCTCGATGTTTCGAAGCTGGCTTATCAGTCGTTTTGGTGCGTTGCGGCAAGAGCACCGTCAGGCCGTGCCAGACTGATCAGACGCAGGCCGTGTTTCGCGGCGGTGTCGATTGCGAGATCAGTTGCGGCGGAAATCGTCACCAGCATCGGACAATTGGCAAGAATGGCTTTCTGGACCAACTCAAGGCTGCAACGAGCTGTTAGAAGAGTGAACCCGGTTCCGATGTCAATCTTCGCCCGGGCAAGCGCGCCGATCAACTTGTCGAGCGCATTATGGCGGCCGACGTCCTCGCGGGTCATCTGTATCGATCCGTCGGTCGAACAAAATGCTGCGGCATGGGCTGAGCCAGTCGCAGCGTTCAGCGTTTGGTTAGTTCGCAACGCTGACAATGCTGCAAATATCGCTATATCGGGTACTTCGAGTTGCGAAGCCACCGGGGGCAGGGGACGCATAACCTCCTCGAGACTGTCCATCCCGCAAAGGCCGCAGCTGCTCTCCGAAACACGCTGGCGCGCGCGGGCGAACACTTTCTCCGCCTTCTCCAGCGGCAACTGGATCCGCAATATCCATCCCAAATCCGCCCGATGGGTGTCGATCGCCAGGATCTCCTCGTGCCGATCGATCAGCCGTTCCGACAGGCTGAAACCAAAAGCGTAGTCTTCAAGGTCGGCCGGAGTTGCCATCATCACGGCGTAACCGATGCCGTTATATTCTATCGCAACGGGGGCCTCGACTATGACAGGCCGTTCGATTGCTTCGCTCGTTTGACCGTCCGGCTTCAATGCGGAAAAGCTGAACAGTTTCGAGCCTGGTTCAGGCAGCATCTTGTGGTTCGGCAAGGCGGCTAATCGCGGCGGTGGCAACAGGCGAAAGCCCGGTTTTGTCGTTTTCCTGAATCAGCTTTTTCATCCTTGGGTCCCAGAAAAGCTGGATATGATCGGCAACAGCAGCAACGGGATCATCATCGGTCGCCAAATTGGTGGCGATATGATTGGCCATATAGACAAGGCGCTCGACGCTGTTCACTCGGCGGGGACTCCGGGTGCAATCCGGCGTGCGCGTGTCGACAGGGCTTCATATTCTTCCTGCCACTCGGTCGGACCGTTGGACGCGCTGATCTGGACGGCGGTCACTTTATATTCGGGGCAGTTGGTGGCCCAGTCGCTATAATCGGTAGTAACGACATTGGCTTGGGTCACAGCATGGTGGAAAGTCGTGTAGACTACGCCGGGAGCGACGCGGTCCGTCACGGTCGCACGCAAAGTAGTCTCGCCCGCTCGGCTGGCCAGTTTAACCCAGTCGCCGGTCTTCAGCCCTCGATCTTCGGCATCGACCGGGTGAATTTCAAGCAAATCCTCTGGATGCCACGCGACATTCTCGGTTCGCCGCGTTTGCGCGCCGACATTGTAATGCGAGAGGATGCGTCCCGTCGTGAGCAACAGCGGGAAACGCGGGCCGGTTTTCTCGTCGGTCGGCACATAGTCTGTGACAACAAACTTACCCTTGCCGCGAACGAAGCCGTCGACGTGCATTGTGGGCGTCCCATCCGGCGCATCGGCGGTTACCGGCCATTGCAGCGAACCTTCCTCGTCCAGCCGGTCAAAGGACACACCGGCGAATGTCGGCGTCAATCGAGCGATCTCGTCCATGATCTCGGACGAGTGGCCATAATTCCAGTCAAGCCCCATCGCTTGCGCCAGCCGCTGCGTCACTTCCCAATCCTCAAGCCCGTTCATCGGCGTCATAACTTTGCGCACCGGCTGAATCCGCCGTTCGGCGTTGGTGAAGGTGCCGTTCTTTTCGAGGAACGTCGAACCGGGCAAAAAGATATGCGCGTAATGCGCGGTTTCGTTGAGAAACAGGTCGTGGACGATCACGCATTCCATCGCCGCCAACCCGGCAGAAACATGCGCGGTGTTTGGGTCTGAATGGAGAATATCTTCGCCCTGCACATACAGTGCCTTGAACACGCCATCGACCGCCGCGTCGAGCATGTTGGGGATTCGCAGACCTGGCTCGGGATCGAGCGATACGCCCCAGTCGTTTTCGAAGAGCCGCCGCGCATCGCCGTCGCTAATATGGCGATAGCCGGAAAGCTCGTGCGGGAAGCTGCCCATGTCGCAGGCACCCTGAACATTGTTCTGGCCGCGCAAAGGGTTCACGCCAACACCGCGCCGCCCGATATTGCCCGTTGCCATCGCCAGATTGGCAATCGCCATAACTGTCGAACTGCCTTGGCTATGTTCGGTTACGCCAAGGCCGTAATAGATCGCACCATTGCCGCCAGTGGCGTAAAGTCGCGCCGCGTCGCGCACCTGCTCGGCATCGACCAAGGTTACGGGTTGCAAGTTCTCGGGGCTGTTGCGGGCTTGCGAGACGAAGTCTGCCCAGTGGCTATATTCGTCCCAGTCGCAGCGTTCCCTGATAAACGCTTCGTCGACTAAACCCTCGGTTACAATGACATGCGCCATTGCGGTCAGTACAGCGACGTTGGTGCCGGGTCGAAGCGGTAGATGATGCTGCGCCTCGATATGCGGGGAGCGCACAATATCGGTGCGGCGCGGGTCGATGACGATCAGTTTTGCGCCGGGGCGGCCATCCTGCCCACGCAGGCGGCGCTTCATCCGGCTGGCAAAGACCGGGTGACCATCAGTCGGGTTGGCGCCGATAATCAGGATGACATCGCTGTCCTCGACACTGTCGAAATCCTGCGTTCCGGCGCTCGTGCCAAACGTTGTTTTCAGGCCATAGCCCGTAGGCGAATGACAAACGCGCGCGCAGGTATCGACGTTGTTGTTGCCAAAACCAGCGCGAACCAGTTTCTGGACCAAAAAGGTCTCTTCATTGGTGAAGCGGCTCGAGGTGATCCCGCCCAAGGCGTGGCGGCCGTATTTTGCGCTGATCCGTTTCAGCTCGGACGCGGTGTAGGCGAAGGCCTCGTCCCACTCGACCTCGCGCCAAGGGTCGTCGATCGATTTACGGATCATCGGCTTCAATATGCGGTCCTGATGCTGGGCATAGCCCCAGGCGAAGCGGCCCTTTACGCAGCTATGCCCGCGATTGGCTTTGCCGTCTTTGTACGGCACCATTCGAACCAGCTGCTCGCCGCGCATTTCGGCGCGGAAGGTGCAGCCGACGCCGCAATAAGCACAGGTGGTGACGACGCTGCGTTCAGGGGTGCCCACCTCGACGACCTTCTTTTCGATCAAGGTAGCAGTCGGGCAAGCCTGCACACAGGCACCGCAGGAAACGCATTCTGAGCCGAGGAAATCGTCACTCGCCAACCCA
>JANPAM010000140.1:0-6425 GCA_031429915.1 Sphingomonadales bacterium
TTTTCAAGTATCAAATCGGCCTCTAGCCCCCGTAATACGTGCGTAAGCAGCTATTAAAAACGTAGCATCAACGTAACACCATGCAGCGCCTGATCGCCATCGACTGGGGCACGTCCTCGCTGCGCGGCGCGCTGATTGAGATCTTGTCGAGCTTGGCAGCACCTTCTTCAAGCGTATTGGCACGCCAGAAACCGGCCTGAACTTGCTTGGCCTGATTCATAACCTTCTGCTGCTCGAACAGTTTGGTGAACATGATATAGAACGAGAAAACCGACATGATAACCATGACGATGAAGATCGACCACGAAATCGGGCCGCCTTCGTTCAGCGCTGGGATCAAACCGAACTTTGCGGCGGCGGCAGCTTCGCTAGCTTCTGCTGCGGTAAGGATTAGAATCGACATTTTACTTTCCTCTCAGAAAAATTGAGTTGCTTGGCAATTGCCCGGCCTGAAGGCTCCCCCTTTGGCCAAGCTTTAAAACTTACTTCGGTATCTGCCACCGTACACGGTTCGAATAAGACCCCTGAACTTTCGCGCCATCTTTTAACGCTGGTTCAAACCGGGCTCTTCTCTTCACGTTCGTGCACGTTGCTGCGTCGAGATCGGGATGTCCGCTCGAAGATGTGATTTGACAGTCGATGACTTTACCGTCCGTGCCAATAGTTACGCTGAAACCGGTGGTGCCTTCACGTTCCTGTTGCAAAGCACGCGATGGATAATCGTTGGTGTTTGCCCAGTTGCCCGGATTGCCCTTTGCCTTGGCTGCCGACGTCACACCCGCTGGTGGCGGCGGTGGCGGCGGGGGTGCCGCAGGCGCAGGCGGGGCTGCGCGCGGAGGCATGGTAATAGAAGGCGGCGGCACTGATACTGTCTGTATCTGCGGCGGCGGCGATACCGTCTTCACCAAAGGTGGCGGCGAGACGACCGGCGGCTCAATCTGTTTTTCTGGCTCTGGCGGTGGTTCCTCTTCAGGAACTTCCTCTTCTTTGACGTCAACGACGTTCAATTTGGCCTTAACCTGTTGCACAGCCTCATAAGCGAGACCGGTAACCAAAGCGTAGCCGAGAAAAGCGTGTAGAAGAATGACGATGATAATCGAAACCAAACGGTTCGTGCTCATCCCTTGTTGGTCAGCATATGCCATGCGGAAACGACTCTCCTAACTTCCCATGTTAATTCGATAACTCTCGGCCCCATTTTTTACGATGGGTCTTAAGCTCCCGCGAAATCGAAAATGTTATTTTTTTGTCTTCGATTCCGCCAAGCTTTAGACAAGGCTTTAAGGGCAGGCAATCCGGATTCTGCGATTCATCCGCAATTCATACGGCAGGCTATCATTAGAGCACGATTGGGATATCAAGCTGAGCCGTGTCAAACGCGCGATCGTCGAAAGGAAGTCGAATGGCCAAAGCCACAATATGCGCCGGATTTGCGGCAATTTTACTCGGATTTGGAAGCATTGCGGAGGCGCAAACGATTTCCCCGATGTCGTCCGCACTGGCCGTGCAATCGGAAGATGCGAGCTATGCCGACATCGCCGATCTCGTAACAATTTCTCCGTTAATCATCGACGTTACCATTAAAAGTTTACAAAAGGTATCGGTCGAGCAAGCGGTCGGAGTGCCTGTAACGCTGCAACGAATGCTGGTCGAAGCCGATGTATCGGCGTTGATTCGCGGACAGGGAGGCGTGACCCCGCGCGTGCGTTTCGTGCTCGACGTACCTAAGGATGCCAAAGGTAAAATCCCCAAGCTCAAAAAACAGCGGATGTTTGTGCTTGGCAGTACTGTTGCCGGACGTCCGGGAGAAATCCGACTGGCGCGCCCTAATTCACTGATTTTGTGGAGCCCGACAAACGATCTGTTAGTCCGGGAAATTACCAAAGAAGCGGTAATGATCGACACGCCGCCCAAGGTTACCGGGATTATCAGCGCATTTTACAGCGCTGGTACGATAATCGGCGAAGGCGAAACGCAAGTTTTTCTGAAGACCGAGCGTGGCGCGCCGCTATCGCTGTCGATATTGAGCCGTCCGGGGCAGGCAAAGCGGTGGGCAGTTTCGACCGCCGAAGTGATCGACGAATCTGCAGTCGCGCCATCCAGAAATACGCTTTTGTGGTACCGGCTGGCTTGCGGTCTTCCGCGCGATTTGTCGTTCGAACTCGTTGAAGCGGCCGAAAGCGACAATGCAGCGCGAGCCCAAGCCGATTATAAGTTCGTGATCAATGCGCTTGGACCGTGCGGCCGCAAGCGTTAGGGCCTGACCCTAGGGAGCGGCGTGGTATGGCTTGGCTTGCGCAAGCACGAGCGTGAACCAGTTATCGGTATCGCTATAGTCAGTGACTGGCGACCAGCCACCAGCCCGCAAAAGCATCCTCAGGCTCCGCAGATCGTATTTGTGGCTATTCTCGGTGTGGATTGTTTCACCAGCCGCCATGTCGAGGTGCGCGCCAGCGACCTTAAAAGATACATCACGTTGTGCTTCAAGATGCATTTCGATCCGCGCCTCGGTATCGTTCCATATCGCACGGTGGATAAAGGCATCGACCGGCATATCGCCGTCTAATTCGCGGTTAATGCGCTCTAGCAGGTTCAGGTTGAACGCCGCTGTAACGCCGGCTGCATCATCATAAGCAGCGGTCAAAATATCGAGTGGTTTGATCCTGTCGAAGCCAATCAACAGAAACGCGCCCTCGCCAAGCACAGCGCGCATATGGCGAAGCATATCAACCCCGCTTCGTGGGATGAAGTTGCCGATGGTCGAGCCGGGGAAGAAGCCGAGCCGCCGCATTTCGTCGATTTCCAGCGGCAGGTCGAAACCATTGGTAAAATCCGCTTCTACTGGAAAAACAGGGACGCTGGGGAAGTTACTTTGCAAAGTGGCGGCGGCGTCACGCAGATAATCACCCGAAATATCGATGGGCACGTAGGCCGAAGGCGTAACCGCCTCCAGCAGCAACGGTGTCTTTGTAGCACTGCCTGCGCCGAATTCGACAACAGCGCACCCTGCTCCGACGCGCGCCGCAATGTCGACGCGACAGTCTTCGAGCAGCGCCGTTTCGACCCGGGTCGGGTAATATTCTGGGAGACGCGTAATATCATCGAACAGTTCCGACCCGCGCTCGTCATAAAACCACCGTGCCGGGATTGCACGGCGCGGTCCCGCAAGCCCCGCCAGCACGTCGGCTCGAAATTGCGGGTCGGCCTCAGACATCTTTTGCAAGGCGCAATCCGGTGAACTGCCAACGCTGGTGAGGGTAGAAGAAATTGCGGTAGCTGGCACGCACATGTCCGCGCGGTGTCGCGCAGCTGCCGCCGCGAAGCACGAACTGTCCGCTCATGAATTTGCCATTATATTCGCCGACTGCACCTTCGGCAGTTTTGAAGCCGGGATAGGGACGAAATGCGCTGCCAGTCCATTGCCACACATTGCCGAAAAATGCGCTACCCTCCGAAGGCAAGGGCCGGACTGCACCGGGGATATCGAGCTGGTTGCCGCCATGCGGGTCATGCGCCGCCGCCGCCACCTCCCATTCGGCCTCGGTCGGCAACCGCGCGCCAGCCCAAGCTGCATAGGCGTCGGCTTCATACAGGCTAATATGGGTGACCGGCGCATTGGCATCGACCATCCGCGAGCCGCCAAGCCCGAATGCGGACCACAAACTCTGATCGTTTCGCTGCCAATATAAGGGGGCAGCAATCCCCTCGCGTTTGACCCACGCCCAGCCGTCGGACAACCAGTGCCGTGCGTCGCTATACCCACCGTCATCGATGAACTGAAGCCATTCGCCGTTCGTCACCGTCCGGTCGGCCAAGGCGAATGGTTGCAGCAAGACCTCGTGGCGCGGGCCTTCGCAGTCGAACGCGAACCCTGCCCCGTCATGCCCGATGGTCTGAATTTCCGATGGCCCCTTGGTCCAGCCAAGCGGCGAGACTTCTGGCGACCGCGCATCCGCCGGTTCGGGCCAATATGCAGGCAGCATTGGGTTGAGCGAAAATAGATGCAATATATCGGTCAGCAGCAACTCCTGATGCTGTTGCTCATGGTTGGTACCGAGCTCGACCAACTGCAATGCGGTGTCCGGAAGATTGTTCCACGCATCGCTGATCGCCGCTTCGACATGCTGACGATATTCGAGAATACGCGCCAGCGACGGTCGCGATAGCAGCCCGCGATGCGCGCGGGTGTGACGGGCGCCCTCTGCTTCATAATAGCTGTTGAACAGGTACGCAAAGCTGTCGTCGAACGCGCGGTAACTAGCGACATGGTCGCGCAATATAAACGTCTCAAGAAACCATGTGACATGCGCCAGATGCCATTTGGCAGGCGAAGCATCGTCCATAGACTGGACGGTCGCATCGGCATCGGAAAGCGGTGCTGCCAGCGCTGCCGTCAGCGCGCGCGTGGCAAAGAACCGCTCGCGCAATTCAGCGCTCACCGCGATCCGCCCGGCACCCATAATATGTCACCGCCGCGTCCCACATTCACCAGACGGCACAGCACGAACAGATAGTCCGAGAGCCGGTTCATGTATTTCACAGCTTGCGGGTTGATGCTGACCGCTTGCGATGCCGCCACCAACGCGCGTTCGGCACGGCGTGATATGGCGCGGGCCATGTGCATATGCCCCGCAGCCGCACTGCCGCCCGGCAGGATGAAGCTGGTCAGCGGCGGCAATTGATCGTTGGCGGCATCAATCGCAGCCTCAAGCCAATCGACCTGAGCGGCGACGATCCGTAGCTCCATCGGCGAAGGTTCGAAACTCTCGCCCGGTGTGGCAATGTCGGCACCCAGATCGAACAGATCATTCTGAATGCGGCGTAGACCTGCCACTAATGCTGGGTCGCCTTTATCAGCCTCAAACGCCTGAATTGCGACACCGAGCGCGCTGTTGGCCTCATCGACCTCGCCAATCGCATTCAGCCGCGCATCTGTTTTCGACACGCGCGAGCCGTCGACCAAACCGGTGGTCCCATCGTCACCGGTGCGCGTGTAAATCTTGTTCAGTTTGACCATGAGGCGCGCTTAGCCGGCTTTGAAAAACATCAGCAACACTACAATCAGCAATATCGTGATCGCCTGCCACTTCACGCGGGCGAACATCATCTTGTTCTGCACGTTAAGCGAGTTTGGGATGCCGTGCTCATCGACCTCGGCAGGCCGCATATTGGCAAAGGCATGAAGCCCGCGCACAAGCGCAAAGACTACCGTACCGGCGGCAGCAACAATCAACAATACAAGCAGGAACGTCATTGGGAAATGTCCTTATCGCAGGGCTGATACCCTGCTTGTTCTATTTAAGCATTCGACGCTTGAATTCCAAGCGGTAGCTTGCCCTGGCGCAAACTATCGAGAAGTGCACTACCGTCTTTTCCTGCATGTCGGAGTTCAGCCAATGCTGGCGACGATTTGCGCTTCGCCAGCTTGTCCCCGCTGGCATCGAGCAATAAAGCGTGATGCCAATAGGCCGGTTCCGGCAAATTGAGCAACGCCTGTAACAATCGGTGGACTGCGGTATAAGCAAACAGGTCTTTCCCGCGCACAATGTGGCTGATTCCATCCGCCGCATCATCGACAGTCACCGCGAGATGATAAGAAGCGGGCGCGTCCTTTCGCCACAGCACGACGTCTCCGAACAGCATTGGGTCGGCAAATTGCTCGCCCGCTTCCAGATCGGTCCAGCGCAACGGGCCCGCCAAATCGACCGCCTGAGCCATATCCAGCCGCCAACTATGCGGCACTTCGTTGGCCACCTCGCGCCCGCGACAGGTACCTGGATAATGCGGGCCATCGGGTCCATGCGGAACAGCAACCTCTTTTAACGTCGCCGCAATGTCCCCCCGCGAACAGGCGCAACGATAGACCAATCCCATTGCCTTGAGCCGTTCGAGCGCGTCCTCGTATCGCGCAACATTGGCTGATTGGAACTGCACCGGGCCATCCCATGTCAACCCAAGCCATTCCATATCTGCCAATATCGTATCGACATGCTCGTCTCTGCTCCGCGTGCCATCGATATCCTCGATCCGCAGATGGAAGGTTCCGCCATGCGCGCGGGCAAAATCATACGCGCACATCGCCGAATAGGCGTGTCCTAAATGCAGTCGGCCATTCGGGCTGGGCGCAAATCGGGTGACCGGCGCGTCCTGTTTCCCAAAATCCACAATCGGCAGAGATACCATATTTAGTGCTTTTACCCACTTGACGTCACCATATCCGCAAATAGGTTGGCATATGTCAAATTGCTGTAACGCGTATGCGCTTAAACGGTTATGACAACAGGGGAGTAGGTTTGATTTATGCTTCATACCGGAACTTTCGAGGCAGCGGCACGGGCTAGGCACCCGGAGAACTGTCCTGCGCTGGTGCTCAATGCGGATTACTCGCCGCTGAGCTATTATCCGCTGAGCCTGTGGCCGTGGCA
>JANPAM010000141.1:0-5707 GCA_031429915.1 Sphingomonadales bacterium
TCCTGTAAAATCGGGCAAGGCACAACCGAGCAACGATCCGGTGATTGCTGCCGAGGGGGCGATTTTAGGCACGCCGATGGCTGAGCGGATTGCTGTGCTAGGCCTGCTCAACAAACGCAACGGCCAAACCCGCGAGATCGAGCTAAAGCCCGGCGAGGCTATCCGTTATGGTAAAGTCGTTGTCCGGTTGAGAGCGTGCGAGAAAACCGCGCCGTGGGAAAACCACCCCGATCAGGGCGCTTTTATCCAATTGCTTGTTCGCGAACGTCCGGCCGGAACCAACGATGCCGAACGCTGGGCCCAGGTTTTTTCAGGCTGGCTGTTCAAGGAAAATCCGGCGGCCAATGTTGTCGAGCACCCAATCTATGACGTTTGGGTCAAAGCCTGCAAGATGAGCTTCCCCGGAGAGGAAGAAGCAGTGGAAGAAAAATCCACCGATGGCAAAGCGGCCCCTGCGGCCAAAAAGCCGTCGAGCGCACCCCAATCGCCTCCACCCGCCGCGCCGACAACTGCCAATGGTGCCGCCGAAGTCGAAACCGAAACCTGAAGATCGCGGCCCAAAGCCGCTTCCAGCAACTTTAGATACTCCTCCTGCGCGATCTCGATTGCGCCAAGGCTTGCCAGATGGTCGGTCATGAACTGGCAATCGAGCAGCTCAAAGCCGCCGATTTTCATTCTCGCCACCAGCCAGACCAACGCAACCTTCGATGCATCGGTTGCGCGCGAAAACATGCTCTCGCCAAAAAACGCGCGGCCCAACGCAAGACCGTAAAGCCCACCAACCAGTTCTTCGCCCAACCAGCACTCAACACTATGCGCGTGGCCCATATTGTGGAGATCGCAGAAAGCGTCTTCAATTTCAGGGTTAATCCATGTCTCACGCCGGTCGTCGTTTTCGGCCGCGCAAGTAGCAATGACTTCAGCAAACGCGGTGTCGGCGGTAACTCGAAAGCGGCCCTGTCTGATTGTCTTGGCGAGCGACTGGGAAACGCGCAAATTGTCCAGTGGCAAGATCGCACGCCGTTCGGGTTCGATCCAGAATGTATCGGGATCGTCGCGGGCATCGGACATCGGGAAAATGCCATTGGCATAAGCGCGCATCAGCAGATCGAGATCAATTGGCAACCCGTGGTCCTTTGTTTGACAAGCCCGCTATCACGAATTGCACCGGCGCGCGCAATCGCTTATACGCGTCGGTATGCCACGGCAGTGCTGGGGTTTTCTTTCACGCGCATCCGCGCCCAGCAGGTACCGACACTATGACCCGCCGCCGCAAAATCTATGAAGGCAAGGCCAAAATCCTTTATGAAGGCCCCGAGCCCGGCACGCTCATCCAGTATTTCAAGGACGATGCCACCGCCTTCAACGCGCAGAAGAAGGGCGTCATTGCCGGCAAGGGTGTAATCAACAATCGCGTGTCGGAGCATGTGTTCACCCGGCTTGCGCATATCGGGATCCCCACGCACTTCATCCGTCGCCTCAACATGCGCGAGCAGTTGATCCGGCAGGTCGAGATTGTGCCGATTGAAGTTATCGTGCGCAATGTTGCCGCTGGTTCGCTGACGACGCGTTTGGGTATCGAAGAAGGCACGCCGCTGCCTCACACGTTGCTCGAATACTGCTACAAGGACGATGCTCTGGGCGATCCCTTAATTGCCGAGGAGCATATCGCGTGTTTTGGCTGGGCGACGCAGGAAGAGATGCAGGACATTTCGTCGATGGCAATCCGGATCAACGATTTCATGTGCGGAATGTTCGCTGCTATCGGAATTCGGCTGGTCGATTTTAAAATCGAATTCGGTCGGTTGTTCGACGGAGATTTCTCGCGGATTATATTGGCCGACGAAATCAGCCCCGACGGATGCCGCTTGTGGGACATCGAAACCGGCGAAAAGCTGGACAAAGACCGGTTCCGCCGTGACTTGGGCGGAGAAGCCGAAGCGTACCAAGAAGTTGCTCGCCGTTTGGGGCTAATGCCCGAGGAAAGTGAAGGCGCGGTGCTCGATCTGGTAAGCCACCGGTTGCGCAAAGGTAAATAATTGTCACACGATATTTAATAGCTGTTTTTGCTGCAATAATTTTGCGACATACCACTCAATGATGATCAAAAAACTTGCTTTTGGGGTGAGCGCATTCGCGGTCGTTTTTTCGGCCCATACCGTTGCTGCTTCTGACGCACCCCAAGGTGCCGAGCGCACCGCTCCGTGGAACGCCGAAACCTCAAACCTCGAACCCGACCGCAGCATTGTTTATGGCCGCCTGCCAAATGGGCTGCGCTACGCTATCCGCCCCAACGACCGTCCGCAAAACCAGGTGCTCGTGCGGCTTGCATTCGATTTCGGGTCAGCGGCGGAGGCGGATGACGAGCAGGGACTGGCGCATTTTATCGAGCATATGGCATTCAATGGCACCACTAACGTGCCAGAGGGCGAGATGGTCAAAATGCTCGAACGGTTAGGGCTTTCGTTTGGTGCCGACACCAACGCCTCCACAGGATACACGCAGACCCAATACAAGCTTGATCTTCCGAAGGCAGATCCCGTGCTGATCGAACGAGCGCTGTTTTTGCTCCGCGAAACCGCGAGCGAAGTGCTGTTCGAGCCAAAAACCGTCGATGCCGAACGCGGTGTCGTGATTTCCGAAATGCGGGTGCGCGAAAATTTTGGTTTCCAGAGCGCGCGCGCCGCGAATTCGTTGTTCTACCCCGATACTTATTATTCGACCCGCTACCCCATCGGCACGCTGAAGGTGCTGGAAACAGCGCCAGCCGAACGAATGAAGGCACTTTACCGCAAATATTATCGCCCCGACCGCGCACGGCTTGTCATCGTCGGTCCAGTCGATCCGGTAACCATCGAACGCCAGATTGTTGCCAAATTTGCCGACTGGAAAAATGACGGGCCGCCTCGTGGCGATATCGACACCTGCAAAATCGATCCGCAACGTGCGCCGGAAGCCGGAATCTTTAGTCATTCCAAAATCGGCGAAGCGGTTTCGGTACAGCAGATTGTTGCCGACAAGAAGCGCCCCGACACCATCGACCGAGCGGTAATGGAACTAAAGATGGCCATCGCGGGCGACATCATTGCTCAACGGATCAGCCGACGTTCGCGCGAAGCCGATGTGCCATTTCTCGGCGGAGGACTGTCGTTTCAAACCGGCTTTTGCGATGAATATGCGCGGATCGGCATTAATGCTGTTGGCAAAGACGGCAGCTGGCGCGAGGTTTTGCCATTTGTCGAACAAATCGTCCGCCAAGCCGCCGAATATGGGTTTAGCGAAGCCGAAATCGCCGAGCAGATCAAACGACTGAACTCGTCTTATGAAAACGCCGCTAAAGGTGAAACCACGAAGCCAAGCAGCGGCTTTGCAAACGAACTGGTCGGCGTCGAGGATGACACCGTCAATTCAGCCGCCTACCGGCAGCTGCTATGGCTCCAGGTGCGCCCGTTCATGACCCGCGACGCTGTGCATGCCGAACTGGCTGGCTGGTTCAGCAAGCTTGATGCGCCCTCGGTGTTTCTGACCACTAAGGATGCGAGCGGCCTCGAAAACAGTCAGTTACTTGCAAACTACCAGACAAGCCGCGCTGTCGCGGTGGCCGCACCCGCTGCCCGCGCCGAACAAGCCTTCGCCTACACCGATTTCGGGCCGCCCGGCAAAATTGTCGGGGACACCGTTGACGATCTGGGAATCCGTAAAATTCAATTCGCCAACGGGGTGTTGTTGAATTTCAAGCAAACCGACTTCGAGGATAACCGAATCCGATATTCGGTGCGGATCAACGGCGGCATGTTACATTTCGGCAAGGACAACGCGACCCTGGCGAAGCTGATGTCAGGCACGTTCGTTGCAGGCGGACTCGAGGCGCACGATATCGAGGATTTGCGTGAATTGCTTGCCGGGACCACGGTGGGACCATCGTTCGGTGTTTTCGACGAATATTTCGGCGCGGCTGGCGCAGTAGCGCCTGTCGATCTCGACCGCCAGTTGCAGGTGCTTGCTGCATACACCCGTTACCCTGCCTACCGCGAAAGCGCACTCCGGCTGTTCCGTCGTCCTTTGCCCGAGCTTTACGCATCGCTCGACGCCACCCCTGGCGGAGCGTTAGGCGTTGAATCGGCGCGGATAATGAATGACCGCGACCCGCGTTTTTCGCTTGAGCCAATCGAGAAGATGCAATCGGCAGATTTCGTCGCGTTGAAATCGGCACTTGGCGATGCGTTGGTCACCAACCAGCTCGAAATCGGGATTGTCGGCGACGTCGATGTGGAGACCGCGATTGCCAGCGTCGCGCGCACCTTCGGTGCCCTACCCGCGCGGAGCAATCCGCAGCAGGAGTATAGCGAAGCACGGAGTGCTACTTGGTCAGCCATCACCGGCACCTTTGACATTCCGCACAAGGGCGAAGCAAACCAGCTGGGCTGGCGGCGCGTCTGGACGACAACCGGCGACAATGACCAACGCACAATGCAGACGATGGACCTGCTGGCGCGCATCGTTACACTTCGGTTGATCGACGAACTGCGCGAGAAACTGGGTGCAACGTACGGCGGTAGGGCGAATTCCAGCATGTCAGACACTTATCCCGACAGAGGCACTTTTTCGATTTCAACCAGTGGCGACCCGAAAGATCTGGCCGCAATCGAAGCGGCTGTCGATTCGATTATCGCCGAGATCCTGGCGACTCCTGTCGACCGTGACCTATTCGAGCGAGCACGCAAGCCGGTGCTGGAAAGCTATTCCGACTGGCGCAAACAAAACGGCACGTGGATCGGTGTGGTTGCGGAGGCGCAAACCATCCCGAACCGGCTCGACCGCTTCCGCAATAGCGAGGCTCGATTCACTTCGATAACGCCTGACGATGTGTGGAAACTGGCAAAGCTTTATCTGGCGAAACCAGCGCAGTTCACGTTCCGCGCGTTACCCGATAAATCGATTATTGCTGCTGGAGAAAAGGCGAAGGCCTCCAATCACTAGGTTCAGCCCTTGGTTTTGTAACCGCAGACAATGCCCAGGATAAACGCGACAAACAGGCCCAGTTGGACCTGGTCGTTAGTGCCGCTGCTCCAACCCAGAAACTCTTGGCCAAAGGCGAAGAGTCCGATGAACATTGCCGTTGCCAATCCTACCATTGGTCCCTCCTGATGGCGCCTTTGCCATTTACGAACCATATCGATGGAACGTTGCTTAGGCTGATTACCCTCAATGCCCGATTGCGGAATATGGTTAATTTCTGGTAAGCGACCACCTCCTCTTGTTTCGCTGGCAATCGCTTCTATAGGATGCAAACGCGTAAATTTTGGGGCTTGCGATATGAAAACCCGTGTCTTTGTAACCTTGAAAAATGGTGTACTCGACCCGCAGGGCAAGGCTATCCACCATGCGCTCGAAGGATTGGGTTTTGCAGGCGTCAACGACGTTCGCGCCGGACGGTTGATCGAAATCGATCATGAGCCGGGTGTCACCAAGGCCGATCTGGAATCAATGTGCACCAAGCTGCTTGCCAATATGGTCATCGAGAATTTTGAGATCGAGCAAGCCTGATGCGTGCTGCGGTCATCCAGTTTCCCGGATCGAATTGCGACCGCGATATGGCGGTGGCGATTCGTGAGATCACCGGCGCGGAGACCAGCCTCGTCTGGCACCGCGAAACCAGCCTGCCAGACGGGCTCGATCTGATCGCGGTACCGGGCGGATTTTCCTA
>JANPAM010000142.1:0-9075 GCA_031429915.1 Sphingomonadales bacterium
GTGGTACTTGCCCGAAGGGCCATTTATCATTCAATACGCCGTGCAAATGTAATCGTTAGTAGTTTACAGCGCTACGCGCCAATTTTGCTCAACCCCTTCGCGCTCTTCTTCGCTCCTTCGCGACCTTCGCGCGAAATAAAATATCCTGAGATATCAGCGTAAACTGACTTATAGTCATTGAATTACAGTTAGTTATGACGCCTTCGAAAATAACGCTGTCCTACAAATAACCATATCGGTTACCTGATTCGCGTCAGCAAGCTGCGATCATGAACGCAGATGAGTTGATG
The DNA here is from genome assembly GCA_031429915.1 of Sphingomonadales bacterium. Classification (GTDB taxonomy): domain Bacteria; phylum Pseudomonadota; class Alphaproteobacteria; order Sphingomonadales; family Sphingomonadaceae; genus Sphingorhabdus_B. The sequence goes on from JANPAM010000142.1 coordinate 291, forward strand.
GAAGACGCGACGGGGTTAGCGAAAGCTGCCCATTAGCAAACGGTCGGCGCGAGAGGAGCGTGGTTCCGAACAGGACCGCAAACCCCAAGCGTACAAAACGATCCGGATATGGCTAGTCAGACCGCCCAAAAGGCACCGACGATGCCCCGCTCTTATGGGCGGCCTGGCGGAATTTGGGAACCTTAGCCCGCCAGTGTAGTATCCGGATATTCAAAGGCGGCCCCGGAATCAGCGTTGGTGGACCAACGGGCCTTAATCCATAAACAGCCACTAACCGGAAGCAGCTCCAACGCTTCCGCGCCGACCGTCTTTCCATTTTTCCACAAGGTGAAACTGCGCTCAGAATCCGCAGGCGTCAGTCCGCGAACGTTGCGGCGCGCTTTTGCATCCCAGCCATAACCGCTTCGATCTGGTTCGGTGTTCGAATGACCCTCGCCTGCCGTTCGCTTTCAGCCATCAGTATCGAGTCTTCATCCAAATCGGCAAATTCGTTGAAGAGCGCTTTGGCTTCACGCATCGCATCCGGATTGCGGTTGGCAATTTCGCGAGCAATTGACATTGCTTTTGTATGCGGGTTTTCATCGACATAAGTCGCAAATCCAAGTCCCAAAGCTTCGGCGCCTGAAAATTCGCGGTTGGTGTAGGTCAGTTCGCGCAGCACATCGTCGCGCACCAGCCCGCGCCACAAGGCATAGCCGCCCATATCAGGGATCAAGCCCCATTTCATCTCCATCACCGCCATCCGCGCATCCGGCGCGACCACTCGAATGTCGGCACCGCTGGCGATCTGCAATCCGCCACCAAAGCAGACGCCGTGCACCGCCGCGATCACCGGCATCGGCAGCTTGCGCCAGAGCATCGCAACTTGCTGAAAATCGTTGCTGTTGCCGTGAGTCCGGTCGGTCAATTTGCGCACATTGCCGCTGTTGGCGCTCGCTCCGCCGCTGGCCATGCTCGCCATATCGAGACCGGCACAAAAGCTCCGCCCTTCGCCTGACAACACTACCGCGCGCACTCCGCTCATCCGAGTCAATTCCTCGCCCGCCGCAATGATGCCGGCAAACATTGCAGGGTCGAGCGCATTCATCTTGTCGGCGCGCGTTAACCGAACGTCGGCAACATGGTTTTCAACGGTGATAGAGACCCGGTCGTTCATGCTTTTTCCTTCAAGGCAAATTCCACCAGCGGCAATTGGTCGTTGCCAAAATACATCCGCGTTTTATCGACAAATATCGTCGGCGAGCCATAGCCGCCACGCTCGATCAATTCTTCGGTGTTGGCGCGCAGAAGCGCTTTCACGTCATCGCTTTGCGCTTTTGCGCGCATCGCCTCTCCATCGAGGCCGACGCTATCGGCAACAGCAACAAGCACATCCAAATCGTCCAAATTCTCCTGGGCGCCAAAATAGCTTTCAAATGCTGCCTTCGTAAATTCAGTGAGCGCGGGCATATCGTCAGCCAGCGTGCAAGCCATCCGCATCGCGTTGACGCTTTTCGCTGGGTGCCATTGCGACGGGAAGTTCATCGGCACCTCAGCCAACGCCGCCCAGTCCTTCAGCACGCGCCAGCTATGCTTCAGCTTGCGGTTATCAGTGGCTTCGCGAGCGGCATAGACCGACTGGTTTACCGCATTGAACACGCCGCCCACAAGAACCGGCCTTAATTGAACACTGCATCCGGTCCGTTCAACCACCCCGGCCAAGTTGGTGAACGCCAGATACGTCCACGGGCTCGACAAGTCGTAGAAGAATTCGATGCGTTGGTCCGTCATCGACACGGCATAGCATCGCCGTCGATTTATTGAAGCGCATTTTGTTCCGGCGTCTACCTGTCATTTTGCACCTTTCATCGCGAGTCTGGCGGCGCTCGTTACATCTTAAATTGACATTAACTATATGCAGCCACAGTGCGGTGGTTGAAGGACAGGGGCCGTTAGTGTTTGAAGCCAGTAATTCAGGGTTTTTGGCTGTATCGGGAGGCGGCGGCATAATGTTGGCTGACGCTATGGTCGCGCCGATGCGTCAGACGCCCGAACCAACCTGGCGCGACAGACTGGCCGAAATGGACCTCGTTCCCGACCTTGGCGAAGACATCGGTTCTGCCCGCTGGTTTCGCGGACTTGGCTCGCTCACATTATTAAGCGTCTTCGCGCTTGCGTTGCTGCCCGATTTCGGCCCCGTATACGGCGCTCAACCCCCAATCCAGACTGAAACAGAATTCGAAGAAGCCCGCGCTCAAATGATTATGCCGATCGCCTTCGGCAGCGACAGCGGCAAACGGATGGCGGCAACCGACGCGGTGGTGGCGCTCGCCGGTAGTCCCGAACGCCCGCGTATCGAACTTACCGCCAGCCTTGGTCGCGGCGACAGCTTCGCCCGCGTGTTGCAACGCGCCGGTGTCGGCGGTGGCGACGCGGCGCAGGTAACCTCGATGGTGTCGGGCGTTACTTCACTGGGCGCCATCGAACCCGGCACGCCAATCGACATAGTCCTTGGCCAGCGCAGTTCCAGAAACTCGGCGCGGCCGCTCGAATCCATCGCCTTCCGCGCTCGCTTCGACCTCAACCTGGCGGTCAACCGCGAAGGCGGCGCGCTACGCCTCGCACGAAAACCAATATCGGTTGATGAAACCCCGCTTCGTATTCGCGGCGTTGTCGGTTCGCAGGGTATTTACCGCTCCGCCCGCGCCGCCGGTGCCCCTGCCGATGCGATCCAGTCGTATCTGAAAGTGATTGCAGGACGGACCGGTCTTAGTTCCATCAGGCCTACCGATGAATTCGATATCATCATCGACTATGCCCGCGCCGAAACCGGCGAAGTCAAGGTCGGCAACCTGCTCTACGCCGGGGTCGAACGCGATGGAAAATCGGCGATCCAGATGTTGAAATGGGAAATGGGCGACAATACCCAGTGGTTCGAAGCATCGGGCGTTGGCGAATCGAAGGGCGCGCTCAGCCGTCCGGTCTACGGCGGGGTCACATCAGGCTTCGGGTCGCGCCGTCATCCGATCCTCGGCTACCGCCGGATGCACAGCGGTCTGGATTTCAAGGCAGGTTATGGCGCACCGATCTATGCGGTCAGCGACGGAACGGTTGTGCTCGCGGGTCGCAAAGGCGGCTATGGCAATTTTGTGCAGATCAATCACGGCGGCGGTCTTGGTTCGGGCTACGGCCATATGAGCCGGTTTGCGGTATCCTCGGGCAGCAGAGTGCGGCGCGGCCAGATTATCGGCTATGTCGGATCGACCGGGCTTTCGACCGGCCCACATCTCCATTATGAACTCTATCGCGGTGGCCGGGCGGTTAATCCGATGTCAGTCAAGTTCACCCAGCGAGCGCAGTTGTCAGGCAATGATCTGGCGCAATTCCGGCGCAAACTGAACGGGCTTAAATCGGTTAAGCCGGGTGCGGCGCTGACCCCGATGAAAGCTTCGGCGAGCAGGAGCAAAGAGCCCAAGCGCGAAATAGACCGCCTGACGCAGCGCGAAGTGGTCGGCAGCAATCGCGCCGGATAATCGCCGATTGAGCCGAAAGACGCTCTCCGCTAAGCCGCCTGCATGAGCCCAACACCCAGCTACCCCAACACCCGCCTCCGCCGCAGCCGCGCGACGTCGTGGAGCCGCGACATGGTTCGCGAGAACACCCTCACCCCCGCCGACCTGATCTGGCCGTTGTTCATCACCAGCGGCAAAGGTGTGGAGGAGCCGATTGTCACACTACCCGGCGTATCGCGCTGGTCGGTCGACGGCATCGTCGCGCGCGCGGGTGAAGCGATAGCACTCGGCATCCCGTGTATCGCGTTATTCCCAAACACCCCCGCCGAACGGCGCAGCGATGACGGCTTAGAGGCATCCAATCCCGACAATCTGATGTGCCAGGCAATCCGCGCGATCAAGGCAGCGCATGGTGACAAAATCGGCGCGCTGACCGACGTCGCTCTCGACCCGTACACCGCTCACGGGCAGGACGGGTTGATTGATGACAACGGTTATGTCCTGAACGACGAAACCGTCGCGGTGCTGGTCGATCAGGCCGTCAACCAAGCGAATGCTGGGGCCGACATAATCGCGCCGTCGGACATGATGGACGGTCGCATCGGTATCATTCGCCGCGCGCTCGAAATGAACGGGCACCAGAATGTCCAGATCATGTCCTACGCCGCCAAATATGCCAGCGCCTTTTACGGCCCGTTCCGCGACGCAGTCGGCTCGCGCGGGTTACTGAAAGGCGACAAGAAAAGTTACCAGATGGATCCTGCCAACGCTCAAGAGGCGCTTCGCGAAGTCGCAATGGACATCGCCGAGGGCGCCGACAGCGTGATGGTTAAACCCGGCCTGCCGTATCTCGACATCATCAAAAGCGTAAAGGACAGCTTCGATGTGCCGGTCTTTGCGTATCAGGTATCAGGCGAATATGCGATGATCGAAGCAGCAGTCGCGGCGGGCGCTGGCGAACGCGATGCGCTGGTGCTTGAAACACTGATGGCGTTCAAGCGGGCTGGATGTTCCGGAGTGCTGACATACCATGCGGCACATGCAGCGCGGTTGCTGAGGGGCTGACAAAGGATTCCGCGCGAAGGTCGCGAAGGAGCGAAGATTCGCGAAGGGTGTAGTGATGGACGTTGAGGAACTGTCGGCTATCGCTGTGGATTGCGGACTGAAGGTTCATCGTGAGCTTGGCCCGGGAATGCTGGAATCGGCTTATGAAGCCGTTCTGGCCCACCTTCTCGCGCAGCGAGGATTGAATGTCGAAAGACAGAAAGTTATTCCGATTATTTATGATGGATTGATAATCGAACAGGGTTTTCGAGCGGATATTGTAGTCGAAAACAGACTGCTTATTGAACTGAAAACCGTCGAGCGCCTTCTGCCGGTTCACGCTCGCCAAGTTAAGACCTATTTGAAGTTTATGAATTTGCCGATTGGCCTGCTGATGAATTTCTCAAGCGAAAAATTCGTCGACGGGTTGAAACGTCTCGTAAACAACCACAATGAAACTTCAAAATCCGCTCTCAAAATAAATCACTAAATCTTCGCGCTCCTTCGCTCCTTCGCGACCTTCGCGCGAAATCCTTTTCTCCTTCCTACAGCCGTAGATATGTGATTTAGCCTGCCGCATGACCGCCGACCAAGCCCAACCGAAAACATCCTCCAAGCTGCTGTTCGTCTCAACGATCTGTCTGGGCAGTTTCCTGCTTTTTCTCGTCCAGCCAATGGTTGCGCGGATGGCGCTGCCGCGTCTGGGCGGTGCGCCGTCGGTGTGGAACAGCGCGATGCTGGTGTATCAGGCTCTGCTGCTTTGCGGCTATGCTTACGCCCATCGACTGTCGCGTGAGGCACCGCGTCGGCAGGCCGCGATCCATATTGCGGTTTTGCTAGTCGCTGCCCTGTGGTTGCCGCTGGGGCTAGCCAGCTTTACTCCACCCGCCAACGGTTCGCCGATCTTTTGGGTGCCCTGGCTGCTGATTGCGTCTATCGGGCCATTATTCTTTGCAGTCGCCGCGCAAGCGCCATTGATGCAGCGCTGGTATGCGCTCACCGGAAATCAGGGCAACCCCTACGCGCTGTATGCCGCATCAAATGTGGGCAGTTTTGCCGGGCTGATTTCCTATCCATTGCTGGTCGAGCCCTTCATGCCTATGCTGTCGCAAAACTGGCTATGGACGGGGATTTACATAGTGTTGGTGGTGGCAGTCGCTCTTTGCGCACGGCTGCTGTGGCAAAGCCGCAATGATACTGCTGTCGAAGCTACATCCGATTCACGGGCGAGCAGCATCAGCATGAAACGGAGGCTTTACTGGATTGTTCTCGCTGCCGTCCCGTCTGGTTTGATGCTATCGACAACTTCGCATCTGACCACCGATTTGATGGCGATGCCGCTGTTGTGGGTAATTCCGCTCGGGCTTTATCTTCTGAGTTTTAGCGTCGCCTTTGCCGACAACCAGCGCCCCGCATATTGGATCGGCAAAGTTGCACCGGTAATATTGCTTGCAACGGGTGCCGTGGTCTTCATGATTTGGGGCAAAGCTGCGATTAACGGCTTGGCGGCCAGCCTAACCTTATTGTTCGTAGTGGCGGTTGCGCTGCATAACGAGATGTTCCGGACGCGTCCTGAGCCCGCGCAACTGACGGGCTTTTACCTGATGATGTCGGTGGGCGGCGTCATCGGCGGATTTTTCTGCGCAATCGTTGCACCGCTGATATTCGACTGGACATGGGAGCATCCGATCCTGATCCTGTTGGCCGCACTCCTGCTCCCGCAGGCCCGCTTTTTCTCACTCGGCGAAGAGGACATCTTCGGCGCAAAAGGCGTTCGTGCTTTAATGCTGGTTCTCGCCATAATCGCGATCTGGATTGGGATTTATGCCGGTCTGAAAATGCCGCCCGAACTTACTCCAACCAAGATAATATTGCTCGCAGTCATGCTGGGTATCGGTGTGATCGTTACTGGGCAGCGGCTGGCCTTTGCGCTGGTTGTCGCAGCGCTAATGCTCGCCAACGGCGCAGGACACAATATTAAGCAGACCATCGATGGCGCTAGGATGCGGAGCTATTTTGGCACCTATACCGTCAACGCGTCAGAAAGCTCTCGTTGGCTAAGTCACGGAACTACCATGCACGGGATGCAGTTGATCAACGAGCCGACCAAGCCGGTCAGCTATTATCCGCCAACGTCGGGCGTCGGCATCGCAATGACCAAGGCAGCGTCGCTCTACGGGCCGGGTGCAAGCATCGGCGTTGTCGGCCTCGGCACCGGCACACTCGCCTGTTACCGGAAGCCCGGCCAATATTGGCAGTTCTTCGAGATCGACCCGCTAATGATCGAGATTGCGCGCGACAAAAAGGTCTTCTCGTTCATCGAACGCTGCGCACCGCAAGTGCCGATTACGCTTGGCGACGCGCGGTTGACCTTGGCCGAGGTGCCGCCCGGCAAGTTCGACATACTGGCACTGGACGCGTTTTCATCCGATTCCATCCCACTGCATCTGCTGACCAAGGAAGCGTTTGCAACATACCGCCGCGCGTTGAAACCGGACGGGTTGTTGTTGGTGCATATCTCAAACCGGTACATCAACCTCAACCCAGTCGTTGCGGCCGAAGTGCGTACAGGTGGTTGGGCCGCGGCGTTGCGGCATGACAGTCCGACCAATAAACTGATCGCCGAAGGCTCGCGTGCTTCGCAGTGGATTGCGCTCAGCCCCGACGCTTCGAAACTCGCTCAACTTACAGGACCAGTTGCCGCCAAAAAGGCTCCATATTACGATGCGGTGGGCTGGATAAAGCTGGATTCGCCAGAAGGCACCCGACCCTGGACCGATGACTATGCCTCGGTCCTGCCCCATCTTTCGCTTTGGAAGGTCATCGAATGATACCACGCCCCGATATCAGCATCATCACCATCGCTGGCAAAACGCCGCAGATCGACGACAGCGCATTCATCGCACCGGGATGCCGGATCATCGGCGATGTTACCATCGGACCGGAAGCAAGCATCTGGTACAACTGCGTCATTCGAGCCGAGGTCAATCGGATCGTCATCGGCGCTAGGAGCAATATTCAGGACGGTAGCGTTGTCCACTGCGACGGACCGATGCCGGGTATACCCGACGGATTTCCGACCATCATCGGTGAGGACGTTCTGGTCGGTCACAACGTCATGCTTCACGGTTGCGTATTGCACGACCGGGCTTTTGTCGGACTATCGGCAACGGTCATGAACGGCGCGGTTATCGAAGGCGACGCCATGCTGGCAGCGGGTGCGATGCTAACCCAGGGCAAGCGGGTTGAAGCTCGGCAGTTATGGGCGGGGTCGCCTGCCCGCTTCGTCCGCGATCTCGACGATGCCGCGATTATGGGAATGCGCATCGGCGTCGCGCATTATGTTGAAAATGCCAAGGCGCACAAGATCGCCTTGGCAAACCCGCTTTAGAATTTCGCGCGAACAGTAAACCGGCCGTTGATCGGCGCTCCGGTCGAGATATTATTGTTGTTATGCGCATCCGAAAAATATTCGGTGTTGAACAGGTTCTCGACATTTACTTGCAACTGCACCGCTTCGCTAACATCATAATAAAGCGCGGCGTCAACACGGGTAAATGACGGCAGGCGCGTCGTTGTCGCAGACGTCCGGATCGCGGCAAACTGGCTTGATTGGTGGATGATGCCTACCCCGGCGCCAAAAGCGTCGTTGAAATCATATCGGTTCCAAAGGCTTGCTTGATGCTTTGGCACCTGTCCGAGACGCACACTGTCATTTCCGGCAAGCGCCGCGTCCTGATAGCTGTAACCGCCATGAACCTGCCAGTTTGGGTTGATCCGGCCCGCAATCGATAACTCCACTCCCTTTGTCCGCGTCTTGCCGATGTTAACCGTCGTCAACGGATTGGCGGGATCAGGCGTCGTTGCGTTGGTTCGGTCGAGCTGGAACAATGCCAATGTGACATTGAGGTCAGGCCGGATATCCCATTTTGCGCCAAGCTCGTAATTCGTGAATTTCTCAGGCGCCAGATTCTCCTGTGTCGTCGACAACGTCAGGAACTGGTCGCCCGAGCGCGGTAGAAACGATTGGCTGTAGCTCGAATAGATCGAGACATTTTCCTGCGGCTTGAAAATTAGACCGATGCGCGGGCTGACTTTGTCATCCTTGCGGGCAAATGGCCGATCAACCAGCGGGAACAGGTCGACGCCCTTGATGTCAAAACTGTCATATCGAATTCCGGCCACAACATCGAGATGCTCGCCGATGCTAATCTGGTCCTGCACATAGGCAGAGAAAAATTGCACATCTG